>JAQWHO010000313.1 GCA_029249355.1 Thalassotalea sp. | reverse complement strand
TTTTAATACTTTCACACGTTGCCGCACCACGCTCAGCTTTACCAATTGAGCCTAACAAACCTGTTTGCGATAACATCATCTCGTTGAATTTATCCATACGCGTTGCTGTTGTAGGACCAGCAGGACCAACAGCTTCGTTACCTATAGCATCAACAGGGCCAACGTAGTAAATAAATTTGTTAGTGAAATCTACGGGTAATTCTTCAACTTTAGCTAACATGTCTTGAATACGTTTATGCGCGGCATCTCGACCAGTTAAAATAGTACCGCTAAGCAACACTGTTTCACCTGTTTTCCACTCAGCTATATCAGCTTTTGTTAAATTATCAACATTTACACGGCGTACGTTCTCGCCTACTTCCCAAGTGATTTCTGGCCAGTCTTTAAGTTTAGGTGGTGTTAAATCAGCAGGACCTGAACCATCTAGATGAAAATGCACATGACGTGTAGCCGCACAATTTGGGATCATTACTACCGGTTTTGATGCAGCATGTGTTGGCACTGAGTTAATTTTTATATCAACCACGGTAGTTAAACCACCTAAACCTTGTGCGCCAATACCAAGCTTATTAACACGTTCATAAATTTCTAGACGAAGTTTTTCTTCAGCTGTTTCAGCGCCTTTATCAATAAGCTCTTGAATATTAACAGGATCCATCAAACTTTCTTTAGCTAAAACACCGGCTTTTTCTGCTGTTCCACCAATACCTATGCCTAACATACCTGGAGGACACCAACCCGCTCCCATTGTTGGTAAGGTTTTAACAACCCAGTCAGCAATTGAATCGCTTGGGTTCAACATCGCCATTTTCGATTTATTTTCACTACCGCCGCCTTTAGCCGCAATCATGATTTCAAGACCAGTTCCTGGCACCATATCGATATGAACAACTGAAGGAGTATTATCTTTAGTATTAATACGCGCGCCAGCAGGATCTTTAACGATAGAAGCTCGAAGAGGATTGTTAGGATTCAAATAAGCGCGGCGTGTGCCTTCGTCAACCATTTGTTGAACGGTCATATCCGTTTTATCCCATTGCACGGCCATGCCTACTTTAACAAAACAAGTGACAATACCCGTATCTTGACAAATAGGACGTTTTCCGTGTGCTGACATACGAGAATTTATCAGAATTTGTGCAATCGCATCTTTAGCCGCCTGACTTTCTTCTTTATGGTAAGCTTTTTCTAATGCTTGAATAAAATCAAGTGGGTGATAATAAGAAATATATTGCAATGCATCGGCAATACTTTCAATTAGGTCTTCTTGTTTAATGGTAGCCATAACAATCTCTTTACACGGTTGGATGATGTAAAATCAACATTTGCGAGCGAAAACGTTGAAAGTTAAAATTTTGCCGATATGATACCCTGCTTATAACTAGCTCGCCAGTATAATGCGCGCTAACCTTTATCAAAAAGTTTAAGAATTATAGAATTAGGGTTCAACTTTGCAGCTCAATAATACAGCCATTATTAAGGCAAAACCTTTACATTTTACTCATAAGATTCAACCTGAAGCTTTATTTGAGCATTTTGCTGATCAACCTTGGGCGATGTGGCTAGATTCTTGTCAAAGCGATCATATTGATAGCCGCTATGACATTATGGTTTGGCAGCCTGAAATTACATTGATGACTACAGGAGAAAATACTGTTGTTCACTATGTTTCTGAGCAACGTTCAACGACTTCTACTGACGATCCTTTATTACTTTTACAAAGTGTTCAGAATACATTTTTCAAGCATGTTGAAATACAAAGCGCTGAATTGCCATTTTTAACTGGCGCGGCTGGCTATTTTTCTTATGACTTAGGTAGAAGGTTTGAACAACTTCCCTCGCAAGCGCTGAAAGATATCAACATGCCAGAAATGGCCGTAGGTCTTTATAGTCAGGCACTGATTTACGATAAAAAAACACAACAATTTTCATTAATTGCCCGCGATGATAAAAGAGACGAAATAGAGACGTTTCTAATGACAATCATAAGTCAGAAAAATTCGAAAACAGAATTACCTTTTCAGTTAACTAAAAACTGGCAAGCGAATATGACACAGCTGCAGTATCAGGAAAAATTCGAACAAATTCAGCAATATTTATTGTCGGGTGATTGTTATCAGATAAACCTAACGCAACGATTTACAGCACATTATCAAGGTGAAGAGTTTCAGGCTTATCAAGCATTAAGAAAAGCCAACCAAGCACCTTTTTCAGCCTTTATTCGGTTAGAAAACTTTAGCATTTTAAGTATATCGCCAGAACGCTTTTTACGGGTAATTGACAATAAAGTGCAAAGTAAACCCATAAAAGGTACTAAAGCAAGAAGTACAGATAAAGCTTGTGATGAAGCGAATGCCATTGCCTTAAAAAATTCGGAAAAAGACCAAGCTGAAAACTTAATGATTGTCGACTTACTCAGAAATGACATGAGCAAAGTATGTGTTCCGGGCACGGTTAAAGTACCGATGTTGTTTGAAGTCGAAAGTTTTCCCGCGGTTCACCATCTAGTAAGCACAGTTGAAGGTGAATTAGAAAATCAATTTGATGCGATAGACTTGCTTAGGGGATCTTTTCCTGGTGGTTCAATCACTGGCGCGCCTAAAATAAGAGCCATGGAAATCATTGATGAGTTGGAACCACAACGAAGAAGTATCTATTGTGGCTCAATTGGTTATATTTCTGCTTGTGGTAATATGGATACCAGCATTACAATTCGCACCTTAGTTTGTGAAAACACTGACAACCAACAAACAATCCATTGTTGGGCGGGTGGTGGCATAGTTGCTGATTCAAATGTTGATGCAGAATATCAAGAGTCTTTTGATAAGGTGAATAAGATTTTACCTATTTTAGAGAAGCTCTGACCAATAACCGAACTAATAATAAGTTGAGTTTTTAATAAAGATAATTTACTCATAATAATCATTTATCCACAAAATATAATTACCTTTAATGCGTTGAATGAGATCGTTGGATGTAAAATAAAATGACGAAATACGAATTTTTACAACGCTTTAAAATGAGTCAATTATCAAAATCGACCATTCAAGAATTACTTCTCGCTCAGCCGAAAAAATTAACTCAATCAGCAGTACTTATTGTTTTATTCGAAGAAAATAATCAACTTCAAGTGTTGTTAACTAGAAGAGCTGAACACTTAAAACATCATCCAGGACAAATCAGCTTCCCCGGCGGCAAAGTAGAAGCTGATGATATCAATCATATTGGCACGGCACTAAGAGAAGCAAACGAAGAAGTGGGTTTGCAAGCAGGTGATTGTGAAATTATTGGTCAGTTACACCCCTATCAAACTATCAGTGGTTTTTCCATTACGCCAGTTGTTGCCATATTAAAGACAACACCCGAGTTTTTTATCGATGAAAATGAGGTGTCTGAAATATTTCATGTACCCTTTCAGCATTTTTTACATTCAAAAAAACACTACTCCATTCAAGTTAGTCATAAAACAGGTAATCATAAAGTACACTTTATGCCCTACAAGTCTTACAATATATGGGGAGCTACCGCAGCTATTTTAAATGACCTCAGCCTACATATTAAAAATACATCTACTTAAATACCAAGAAGCATCTATAATATTCTATAAAAATGTTTATCTAGATGATTACTTTCAGTTATCATTACCGAAGAAAATTTTAACAAACCGTAATTTCACGGATAATAATTCAGGTTTACCGCATGATTAGTGTATTTGATATGTTCTCTATTGGTATTGGTCCATCCAGTTCTCATACTGTTGGTCCAATGAAAGCTGCTAAGCTCTTTGTTGATCATTTAATTGAACAAAAATTAATTGATAATGTTGATCGTGTAAAAGCTGAATTATTTGGCTCCCTTGGTCAAACAGGTATTGGACATGGTACAGGTAAAGCCATTATCCTTGGTTTATCGGGTCAATCTCCCGAAACTATCCCTGTTGAATCTATTGATAATATTTTGAATGAAGTGGTGAGTAGCCAAAAAATACAATTATCGGACAATGCTATTGTTAATTTCCCGAAGAACGACTCTATTATCTATCACCGTCGTAAAACTCTGCCTGCTCATGCGAATGCTATGACACTCTTTGCCTATAATGAGGGTAAAGAGCTTCTTCAAGAGACGTATTATTCTATAGGTGGTGGCTTCATTGTTCGCGATTGTGATTTCGAAAAAGAAAAAGACAAAGCCCTTTCTTTACATAACAATATTGATCGACCGCATAGGTTTTCAAGCGCTGATGAATTAATTTCTATTGCGGTTGAAAAAGGCTTAAGTATTAGCACGATAATGATGCAAAACGAATTATGCCTAAATGATAAAGCCATAATCACACGTAATTTGGTGAATATTTGGCAAGCCATGAAAGATAGTGTTGAACGTGGGATGTGTACAGAAGGTGTGCTTCCTGGCGGACTAAAAGTAAACCGAAGAGCTCCTGCTTTGTTTCGTTCATTATCGGTTGAAAGCAATAATGACCCTCTTTCTGCCATGGACTGGGTAAACCTTTTTGCCTTAGCCGTTAATGAAGAAAATGCTGCGGGAAGTCGTGTGGTAACTGCTCCGACTAATGGTGCCGCTGGTATTATTCCCGCAGTATTATGTTATTACGATAAGTTTATTAAACCAGTAAAAGATGAAGATTGTATTCGATATTTATTAACCGCTGCCGCTATTGGTATTTTATATAAAACTAATGCAACGATTTCTGGGGCAGAAGGTGGATGCCAAGCAGAAGTTGGAGTGGCTTGTTCAATGGCTGCGGGGGCGTTAACTGAAATTATGGGTGGTTCACCAAAACAAGTCGAAAATGCCGCTGAAATAGGCATGGAGCATAATTTAGGGTTAACGTGTGATCCTGTTGGTGGCCTTGTTCAGGTGCCTTGTATAGAAAGAAATGCTATGGGATCGGTGAAAGCAATTAACGCCTCAAGACTCGCATTGCGTGGTACAGGCACACAAAAAGTATCCCTAGACAAAGTCATAAAAACGATGTGGGAAACAGGTAACGACATGAAAACAAAATACAAAGAAACATCACGAGGTGGTTTAGCCGTTAATATTATCGAATGTTAAATAAAACTAAGCTTTAGATAAAATTAAAAAGCCTATGTTAAAAAAATAACATAGGCTTTTTTGTAACGTATTTAGAAATAATTAGAATGGCATTTTCATACCAGGAGGCAACTGCATACCGCCTGTTAATGCGCCCATTTTATCTTTATTTTGCTCTTCAACGCGTCGTACAGCATCATTAAAGGCTGCAGCCACTAAATCCTCAATCATTTCTTTATCGTCTTCCATAAGGCTCTCATCGATTTCAACTCGACGAACGCTATGGCTACCAGTCATAGTTACTTTAACCATACCAGCACCAGACTCACCAGTAACTTCCATATTAGCTAATTCTTCTTGAGCTTTAGCCATTTTTGCTTGCATTTGTTGGGCTTGTTTCATCAAGTTGCCCATGCCACCTTTCATCATATTCTCTCCTACAAATTTTTATTGCCGCAACGATAGTGGTTAATGAAATAAAATTCAAGTATCTGTTAACGGGCAATAATTGTTTCTGGGTCTAATTCAGCTTGAAAATGCGTTTTTAAAGACAAGACAATCTCATCCTTCATTAGTAATTCTTTCGCATAATCATAACGTTTATCGTTAATTTGTCCTTGAATTTGAAAAGGATCATCAATGGTTTGTTCAACAACGGTTATTTCAACTTGCATCGGTTTATCAAAATAATCAGAAACAAATTGTTCTAATTGTTCCAATGCCACAGGAGATCTCAAGTGCTTAGTCGATTGGTTTAGTTCTAAAACAAATAACTCATCATTAGACGCATCAGAAATAGTGGCATTAAGCGCCAATTGCCTTAAGCGACCATTCAGCGACATTGAATCAATAATGTTTGCCCATCGGTCAACTTGATTGGCTTTTTTAACAATACTGGGATCTATTACTTCCGCTTCAAAAGGTTGCTCTGAGATTGTCGAAATATCAGGAACATTTTTAATTACAGGTCTTAGGCTCGGTTTTATAGCTTCAGACTGACGCTCTGAGGCGTCATTAGACTTTTTTCCATCATTCTCCAAGGCTTTTTTACGGCTTCGAAGCATATTTCTACTCGCCAAAATAGATTCTATGGGCGAACCATTATTTGCAGGCGTAATTTGCTTTATTTCACTCTCGTTAAGTAAAGGCGTTTGTTCGTTCGATAAATTATCTAATGATGAATGATTCGCTATTGTTTCTAAAGGCTCAGCAGGTTCATTATTTTCTACAGTAGCAGTTGCATTTTTTGATGCTAAATTTATATCGCTAATATCTTCTTGAGGAGAGTTGATTAACAGATTACTTTCATTACTTAATAAAGTTTCTTGTTCATTAACTTTCCAGTCAACTGCTTCTTGTTCATCAGAAGCAGAGTGCTGAATTTCATTCGCAGCTAGTTGTTCTATTTCTTTTAGTTCATCAGCAAGTTTTTGCTCTTCTATATGATTATTATCAACAGTTTGAGCTATATTTTCTGATCCTACTTGATTGAAATTTTCACTTTTTAAATCAGCACTTGATAGATTTTGTTGATCAGTAACTTCATTTAATTCGATAGAAGAAAAATCAACATCTACACTTTTCTTATCTTCTACAGCTAAAGCCTGTTTTTGAGGCTTAAATGCCAAAAGACGTAGCAATACCATGTCAAATGCAGCTTGTTCATCAGCCGCATAAGGTAAATCTTTCCTACCCGTTAACACAATTTGATAATAAAGCTGTACATCTTCGGGACTCATTGCTTGAGAAAATTTTTCAAGTAATTGGTTATGCTCTGGCGATAAATCAAAATGTCTATCAACCACTTGTGCCATCGCAACCTGATGTAATAACTGTATAAGTTCAGCCATTAAACGACCATAATTTGGCGCATAGGCTGCTATATCTAACGATAATGACATTAACGCTTCAGCATCTTGTTTGATTAAAGTGATTAAAATCTTATAAACCCAATGATGATCAACGCCACCTAACATTTGCTGTACATTACTGGCGAGAATATTTCCTTCACCTTGCGCAATAGCTTGATCGGTTAAACTCAGGGAATCACGCATACTACCGCGTGCAGCTTTGGCCAATAAAGAAATAGCTAATGGCTCAGCCGTTACTTGTTCTGCTGATAATATCGTTTTAAGTTGTTGCTCAATTTGTGGAATTGATAATGCTTTTAAGTGAAATTGTAAACAACGGGATAATACTGTGACCGGAAGTTTTTGTGGATCAGTGGTCGCCAAAATAAACTTTACGTGTTCAGGTGGCTCTTCTAATGTTTTCAATAAAGCGTTAAAACTACTTCTTGAAAGCATATGCACTTCATCTATCAAATAAACTTTATAGCGCCCTCTTGTAGGCGCATATTGAACATTATCAAGTATTTCTCGTGTATCATCGACTTTGGTTCTTGACGCCGCATCAATTTCTAATAAATCAACAAACCGGCCTTGGTCTATATCCAAACAAGTATCGCATTTACCACAAGGCTGGGCTGTAACACCAACATCACAATTTAAGCTTTTAGCAAATATTCTAGCAATAGTTGTTTTGCCAACACCACGAGTACCCGTGAATAAGTAGGCATGGTGTAATCGTTGTTGGTTCAAGGCATTTGTTAGCACTGTGACAACATGCTCTTGTCCCATCAATTCATTGAATGATTTGGGTCGCCACTTTCTTGCTAGTACTTGATAGCTCATATAAACCTTATTCGCCTTCGTATTGAAGAAGTGAAGTAACTGATAAACCTAAATTAGAAAGTTTTTCTTCACCACCCAAATCAGGTAACGAAATAACGAATGCAGCATGTTCTGCTTGCGCACCAAGCTTTTTGATAAGCTTACTTGTTGCTTCAATCGTTCCACCAGTTGCTAACAAGTCATCCACAATCAACACTTTATCATCACTCGTTAACGCATCTTGATGAATTTCAAGCGTATCCGTACCATATTCAAGCTGGTAATCTTCTGAAAAAGTTGCTCGTGGAAGTTTTCCAGGTTTACGGACAGGTACAAAACCTACGCCTAATGCTAATGCTAATGGTGCGCCAAATAAAAAGCCTCGAGCTTCAGTACCCACCACTTTTGTGAAGCCTTGATCTTTAAATTTCTCTGTTAATAAATCGATAGTCAATTTAAATGCTTGAGCATCATCTAAAATGCCTGTTACATCTCTAAATAAAATACCTTTTTTAGGGTAGTCTGCAATAGTATGTACGGCGCTTTTAAGTTGTAATATTTGT
>JAQWHO010000312.1 GCA_029249355.1 Thalassotalea sp. | reverse complement strand
CTTAAACCAGTCTCACAAATAACCAGAAAAATGGTCTAATAGTGCCCTCAATATGTTCAATGATGCACAAGAACCTAATGACTGCATTAGGCTCTGAACTGACGTTAGCAACCCAAAAGCTAATGTCGGCTTGTGGCTAACTCCGGAAGACTCTAATGGTCGAAGTTTAATGTTCACAAAGATACGAAACCGGACGTTAGCTTCGGATTATTTGTTGATAAAAGACCCGGTAATACGAACATTAGATATCAATCTTCTTACAATTAGTAAACACTAGAAGTAAAAAACACCAATCATTATAATTGGTGTTTCTAAAATCGTATATGGCTATGAAATTATTAAGATTATTTCTTAAATCTACGTGATGCTAATCCAATTATTCCTAATGTAAAAATAGCAAGTGTTGAGGGTTCTGGAACATCCACTGAAGGTACAGCTTCATTTAATGCACTAGTGAATATCTGAAGACTTTCTTCTTGGGTGTAACCTTGCACCGCCAAACGACTTGAAACAGTGTGGCTTGCGTCTGCAAATCCGCCATTTAAGCCAAATGCTTGTACTCGTCCATAAAGAAAAAACTGATCACCAGTATCAACATCAAAACTTACGGAAAGTGAGCCTTCGTATGGGCTATCAATAGTCCCTGAAATAATAGGCTCACCAACAGTACTAAAACTAGCTTCAGATAGAATAGTACCATCATCTATAGGAAAGGTTTGACTTGGGTCAAATTGCATACCGATAGCGGCACCAAAGGTTAGGTTGAATATGTAATCTTGAAAATCAGCAGCTCCTGAAAGATCCCAAGAATTACCAGAGGTGAAAAAATCAAAATCCATATTAAATTCAAGCGTTTCAGCATCCCCCGTCCACAGGTATTCTGTTGCAGCATAGCCATTGACAGAATTACGTTCAAAGTCGCCCGACTCTGATTTAACTTTAATTTGAGGTAAACCAAGATTACTTTCATCCAAAATGACATTAGCGTAATATTTACCATCATTTGTACCAAGCGTCACCTGGTTTTGACCGGTAGCCTGAATTACTTCTAATGTCCCTACTTCTTCGTCAGTAAAAGGGACGCCGATAGGCATATCTGGCCAAGGTGAATCCTCCCGAATAGAACCATCATTATTATATATCCGAGCTTGATTACCTCCATTAAAATGACACATAATCTCCGCAGATGCTGAACCTGATTCCATGTTATAAAACAACTCGATAGTATCACGCCAGTTGTTTGCATAATTAGGATCCTCCAAACCTGGACATGTTCTTTGATAAGTGTTTACTGATGTGTGTTGCGTTACCAATCCGGCGTTGGCAATACAATTTACTGATATTGTAAAACCGAATAATGCAACTCTCAAAAAAGTGTTTTTCATTTAATAGTCCTTAAATCCCTTTCCTTTAATTCTGGTAGGTAATTATTATTATAAGTTGTTAATCGTTGTTTTTTTTATACAAAAAACATACCAGACACGAAATACATAGCCTTATCAATTATATGGGTTAATAAGTAATTTGCTGACACTTAAGACTGTAAAATAATTTGACACCAACATCTCATCAACCAGTTGAATTAATTACATATTATTATCCAACAATACTTTAATAGAATTTAACTATAACAATAGAATTAGATGATTGAATTCACATTAAACTTGCTATAAACCATCTAAAACAGTTCTTTTAGTCGTGTAATTGATTAAAATTTAAGAGTGCTATTATTTCATCACAGTTACATCACTACAGAAAATTGTATTCAATACCTTACCACCAACTACAATAGGACTTGTAATCAGTTGCTTTTATATGTCATCGGTTGAAGTTCCCCCAACTATTTTCATTGTTTCACAAAAACTAATGTCAGCTTGTGGCTAACTCTTGACCTAAAGAACAACCAGTAGTTAAGGTCAGCACTACACAAATTTCTGTGGCGGTATGTGCCCCTTTGCGAGATAAAGATGATCGCTACTATTTCTTTAAGAAACGATTCCTGTTGCTCAATTCGCTGATATTTCTTAGTATGTTGATGACAATAATAATTAAGGGTTAAAAATGAACAAAAGTGAATTAATAGCAAAAATTGCTGAAAGTGCAGACATTACTAAAGCTTCTGCTGGTCGTGCATTAGATAGTTTAATTAACTCTGTAACCACTGAATTAGCTAGTGGTGGTGATGTCGCATTAGTTGGTTTTGGTACTTACAAAGTTAATGACCGTGCTGCTCGTACTGGTCGCAACCCTCAAACAGGTGCAGAGATCCAAATTTCTGCGGCAAAAGTACCTGCTTTTAAAGCTGGCAAAGCATTAAAAGATGCTGTTAACGGTTAGCCATTACAAACAAAGTTTGATAGATAATTGATAGTGGCTTTGGTAACATTTTGCCCTTTTTAACTATATACGAACAATAATGAAACTTGATGTTAAACAAAGTTGGATAAAGAACTTTCCAAATCGTCGTTTTCAAATAAGACTTGTGGGCTCAGATTTTGAACCGCACCAACGTGAGTTTCATATCTTTGCTCTGATTAAACAGGGCCAAATAAAACTTCGCTACCGCGAACGTAATTACATTATTAATCAGGGTGATACGATACTGATCCCGGCAGGAGAAATTCATTCGTATTCAACACCTAATAACTCAAACTCAACAGTTTGGTTTCACTATATTGATACCGTAGAGGCACTCAACGCCAGTGGTCATCTATTATTACCAGAGTTAGAAACTATTTTAAGTAGCAAAAGTCATACCCTATCATTTGCTGAACCACTTTTTGAGTCAATCGAACAACCATTAGAGCCCTGCAGTTATCGACAATGGCTGAAAAACCTCGTCGAAACAGTAAGCAATTTGGATAAAGAAAAATACATATTAGAAGAAACTGAAATTCATTCATTTATAGAGGCTAAACAATATATTCAAGATCACTTAGAGGAGCCTTTTTGTTTAGAAGCTATATCTGAACGATTTAGTATTAACAAATGGCAGTTATCTCGTCAATTTAAGCCTATATTCGGCGTAACCCTATTTCAACACATCCACGCGTCCCGTATGGTGTTGGCTAAAGAACTACTAACCCAACAACATTCAATAACTGACGTTGCATTAAGCTTAGGTTATAGCGACCAAAGTCATTTCACCCGATTTTTTAAACGCTTTGTGGGCATCTCTCCGAAAAAATGGGTGCAACTAGTGGAGAACAATGAGTAAAAAAATCACCTGTCTTGCAATATCATTCTATAACAATATCTAAAAAGCATTAAAATAAAAGCTTAATTAGCTAAGTGAGATAACGAATTACTTATAAGCACTCCACATCAAGCTATTCTGCGCGGCAAAAATATTAAGCTCGCAAAGAGATACATTTTCCCAAGATCCTAAGCAATATTTGAAGATAAGATAACTATGAACATTTTGCGTTTTAAGCGGGCTCATTTAGCGATAGCTATTATGTGTTTTTTTAGCTATTCGACTAGTAGCAATGTTATTCATGATGGAATACAACAACTGAACAAAATCGACACTGCTGTTTCCATGAATAGCGATTTACTCTATAAAAATTATGTATCACCTGAAGCATCACAGAAAATGATTGCTTTACCAGAAAAAAAATTACAGCGCGGAGAATATTATAGTTCAAATAACACTCAAAATTTAGCGCAACAACTAACTAAGGGCCTGCAGTCGCTAAGTCAAAATCAACATCCTAAAGTCTACTCATATTCTACGAGGACTCAAAGATTTTCCCAGCAAAAGCGTGAGGTTATTGGGCAGCAACAGGAAGAAAAATATAATTTAATACACCGCAGCAAAAATTATATTTTAAAAAAAGCATTAATTTGGGTAGAACTATTGGCTATATATGTTTAAGACACTTTGGGTATACAGATAAACGACTTTATATTATTTAGGCTTTCGAAAAGGCCCTGCCTAGAGATTTTAAACGTGAATGACTATTGTACTCAAAATCTCGTAGCTAGACCTAATTTGAACATTACTCATCGAATAACGTAACAAAATCACCACTAAATAAAAAATTACTGGTAACGTTACTAATGGCAACTAGAATGTGCATAACAAAGTTAAAATTTTAGCTATACATAGTATTACATCAACCGAATAGGCTTATCCGACTAATTTTAAAATTATTTAAGATGGGCTAAAATTGTCGAGTAACCGTAACCAGTGCGGTAAATAAAATAAAAGGGGGTTAAACGTGGCGGTTAATGTCATACCGACAATTATTTATTCCAGTATGATGGGTGTAATGATTTTTGCTTTATATGAATTATGTAGTAGCAATAAGAGTCGGCAATTCTTTTATTTATTAGGTCTACAGTTACTACTATTGATTCACATTCTAGGGGAATTATTTATCTATTCAGGTGCTTATCGATTTGCACCATCACTCGCGGGCGCACAATTTCCAATTAGAATGTTACTTGGCCCTGCTTTATATTTTTACGCATTTGCTAGCATGTCCCCAGATAAGGGTATCCCGAAAAAGGCTTTGATAATTGCAGTATTGGGTCCTGTTATCGTTATCTTGGGTATGCTTCCTTTCATCGCATGTATCAGTCCAGAAGAAAAATTGTCATTAGCCAACCCTGCCACTCGCGATCCTGGGCTGTATCAGTTTGCATTATATACCTGTTTATTTGCCATGATAGCGTTTATTACTTATACAAGCGTTTACTTAGTCGCCGCATTCAAACTACAAAAGAAGCATCGCACCCAACTAATGGAACGATTTTCTGATATTGAGAAGCGTTCAATGGATTGGCTTAGCATATTATTGATGCTCTGGGGGGGCGTCTGGTTATTATTTACAGTTGATTTTGGCATTAATTTTCTGGGTATACGATGGTTTGGCACGGGCTTAGCCCTACCCTTGATTGAGGCAATAGTTGTAATGGTGTTCTGTCATTATTCTTTGAGACAATCCAGTATAAATGAAGAAGAAAAAGGAAAGTCAAAGGGGGATCAGGCTAAAACATCAACGTTAGCAAAAGCTAGAATGAAACAAATTGCTAACAAGCTAGCATATGAAATGAATGAAAATTCGCTGTTTTTGGCAGAAGATTTATCTTTAAGACGACTGTCAGATGCTATATCTGTAAGCGAAAACCATATTTCAGAAACATTTTCACAGTTTTTGCATACCAATTTTTTCCAATATATCAATAACTTTCGAATAGAGTATGCCATGACACAGTTAGTTAGCACTAATAAAACGATGATGGAAATTGCTTATGATGCAGGATTTAATTCTAAGTCAACATTTAACAGTGCATTTAAAAAAGTAGCCGGTATAACGCCGACTGTTTATAGGAAACAAGCTTAGGTCAATATTCTGATTTAATTTGCATATCAAGCTGTAAATTGAATAAAATTGCTAATAAAAAATCACTAGAAAATTAAAAAAACTGTACTAATAGGACGATTATTTATTTAAATTCAGAAATACTTCATGTACGCCTTTACTGACAAGCAAATTATCGGATGCATTAAAATGAAAAATTCTGAATTAACACATGATTCTATTGGTTCTACTTGGAGTTCTCGCCTATTTATAGTTGCAGGTGTTTCAATGTTAATTAACGTTATATTGCTATGGGTTCGTCGTTTATCAGACTATGAACTATCTATTTTATGGCCAGCAATTCCTTCTTTAATAGCTTTGGCATGTGCAGTTTTTGGGTTACTTAACCTCTACAAACAAGCTTCTTTCAACACTCCTTTGATTGCAAAAGTAGGGGCTTCCTTCTCTATTTTAGCATGTACAGTCCTAGGAATAGCAGCAATATGGTTAATCGTAAATTTAGTGTTTTTTAAAGAGAATGGTGAGCAACTACCACAATGGTTTTTTGGGCTTATTGCTGTATTTATGATATCCATGATATTAGCATTTTTGAGTAATGCTGTTGCGTTTTTACAACATACTCACTCTCGAAATATAGGGCTTTTGCTAAGCATCCCTTTGGGTATGTGGCTCATTATGCTGTTGATAGGATTGATGAAAGGCATGCAGGTAGGGTTGTCACTTGACTTTTATACCAATGCTGTCATCGCAACTGCATTTGTATTTTTAGGCTTAAAATTAAGATCTGAAAATACACCTAACTAATTCTTAATAAAAGCCACCGTAAAGTGCACTACCTATTTCTAGTTATTTTAATAACAGATTTAGTGCAATTTTAAGCTAAATATATAACTTAGAGCACTGATTAGAATAACTAGAAAAGTAGAACAAAATTTTCAACAATTTTACGCCAGCAAAGCCGTCTTATATTTAATTCATTATAGGAATGTTTTTGACGAGTAAGAAGCATCAAAAAGTCCAGTCGCTTGGTATTAATAAGCTATAATGTGGTAGCTCACTTTTGAACTGACACTTTTCAATTGTTGATATGAGCTAATCGTACCGTTATTTGGATTTGCAAAGTGCCTAAATTAGTCTCACAATCAAAGAGGAATTTTTGATAATACCTTTTAAAATATTATCAAAGACTTCCAAAAGCTAATGTTAGCTTTTGGCTAGCTATCACCTTTATAGACGTAGCCATGTACCTATCGCATTGACGTAGTTCTCAGGAAGGATGTGACCAGCATCAAACCCCAACAGTTCTTTGTCTTTGGTTGATATTGCATTAAATACCTTCTCGTTC
>JAQWHO010000311.1 GCA_029249355.1 Thalassotalea sp. | reverse complement strand
TGCTGCTCTTTTAATTCGCCATTGTTAGGCATATTAAATAAGAGTGTCGGAAGTGTTAAATCTGTTTGGGCTAGGTATTTGTCAACTTTCTCTTTTAATAAAGGACCAATAACGTAATTAACCTCTAACTCTATCAGTTGTTGACTCAGAGTCGGCATGTCGACTTTATTGGAATCAATAAAATGCAGCTTTTTATTTTTGTCATTGTTATATGCTGACAGTATTCCTTGTTGTGCAGATTCTCCTGCTGCTTTTTGTCGACCAGACAAAGGAAGGATCACGGCGATATTTTGTTGAAACTGAGGCAACACTAAGTTTTCATTCATTAGTTGGGGAAGTAAAGTGTTGGCAGGGTGAAGGGAGAATTGTCTTTGCCATTGCGCTAAATAGCGGTTAAAGCTGGCTGCATCATAACCAAAGCGATGAGCAAAATTTAAGAGTTGCTGCCAACCATCAATATGAGGAGGATTCTTGGTAACGAGTTGATCTATTTCCCATTGAGATAAATTATTCAGAGATAACCATAATTCTTGAACATCATTTTTGGCGGCATCGGTATTCAAATCAAAGGCTCTTAATTGTGCATCAACTGCCGCTAGATTTAATCCTCTTTGAATTTGGATTGCAGCAATCGTTTGATAATATTTTAAGAGATGAGCTTGCGAAAAAGAGCTCACTTTTTGAATCTTTTTAAGGCTTTGTAAAGCAAGTTCAACGTTATTTGAAAGCAATAAACTTTCAGCTTTAATTAATAAAAGTTGCTTTTGCTGGGATTGATTATCTACTAGAGGAAGTGTTTTATCTGCAAGCCATAATGCTTTTACGAGTTGATTTTCTACAATAAAGCGTTGACTAGCTAAAATTAATAATTCAGTTGCTTGATTTGGTGAAGCATTTTGAGCTTGGTCTAAATATTGTTGAGCAGTAAAGGTTTTATCAGTAATCACTTCAACAACATTTGGAGTGCGTTGTTCTTTTTTTACGGTAACTTTATTACTTGAACAGCTAAATAATACACTTGAAATGATTAACGTGATCAAAAGGAAAAATGAATGCTGTGATATTATTTTATTGTTCACAAAGAAACGCCCGTAATATAATAGTTACTGTATAATAAACGCCATCATCGATTGGCTCAACACAAGTATAGATAAATGAAAGATAAAGCAGAAGTTTTTGGCACCTTATATATTGTTGCTACTCCTATTGGTAATTTAACCGATATCAGTCAACGGGCAATAAATACTTTGTCAGACGTTGATGTGATTGCTTGTGAAGATACTCGCCATACCAAAAGATTACTTGATGCTTATTCAATCACGAATAAAACCATATCTCTTCATGATCATAATGAAAGGCAAAAGCAAGAATACATTGCAAGCTTACTGCAAGAAGGAAAAAATATTGCGCTAGTTTCCGATGCTGGTACACCATTGATCAGTGATCCGGGATTTCATTTAGTGCGTTATTGCCGAGAGCTGGGTTTGAATGTTTCACCTATTCCAGGTGCATGTGCCGCTATAGCTGCGTTATCGGTTGCGGGTTTACCAACAGATCGATTTTCTTTTGAAGGTTTTTTGCCCTCTAAGAGTGGTGCAAGACAATCCGTATTAACTGCGCTTGCCTTTGAAACACGTACCATGGTTTTTTATGATGCGCCTAGAAGAGCGATTGATACGGTGACCGATATTGTTGAAGTATTAGGTGGCGATCGTGACATAGTGATAGCACGAGAGCTAACAAAAACCTTTGAAACAGTCTATTCAGACAAAGCCGAAAATATTCTCGCTTGGCTTGCGCAAGATCCTAATCAATTAAAAGGTGAAATGGTCTTAATTATTGAAGGTCACAAAGCCGATGCTAATGAAATACTCCCTCAGGCAATTAGCACATTAAAATTGTTATTAACCGAAATGAAACCCAAAAAAGCGTGCGCCATTGCTGCTGAAATTCACGGTGTTAAGAAAAATGCGCTTTATGACATAGCTTTATCGTTAAAATAACTTATCCTTAGAAAAAGGGAATATGTTATTTGGGATAGTTAGTGAATGAAATTTAAAGGAAATAAATTTAAATATTGGTGTCGAGGCATCTTTATTATGTTTATCCTCCAAGGAAGCTTATTTCCTATCATTTCTCTTGCTAACAAGTTTAAAATAACCGCCCCTGAAATTGCGACAGCCCTGCCCGATTTTGAAAATAAGGTGATAGAGTCCTATCGAAATATTGGTATTTCAGCAGAAATAGTTCGCTTGCCTGCGAAAAGATCGTTAGAAACGGCGAATAATTATAACTGGGTAGATGCTGAACTTGCTCGGTCTGAAGAATTGGCAGTCGTTTTAGTTGATTACATTAGAATTCCAGTTCCCATTTTATCATTATCAATAAACAGTTACGGTAGTAAGGTGAACCAATGCTTTCCAACTTGGGAGACATTGAAGCACTCAAAAGTTGCCATGTTAAGAGGGTTCGTCTCAATAAAAACGCGACTGGTTGAACATAACATTAAATATTTTGAAGTTGAGTCAAATGAACAAGCAGTTGCTATGCTCAAAGCCAATAGGATTGACGCAATTGTAACCCCTGAAACGCTAATGTCTTCAGAATTAAAGAAAAGCTTACAAAGCAGCGGATTGCACTGTATGGAAGAAATAGAGGCAAAGCCGCTGTATCATTACGTGCGAAAAAGACACCTTTCAATTTTGCCCCAACTAACCAATGCCTTAAAAGAAACTTTCGATAATAAACAACAATAATCGATACTTTTCTTGTTGGAGATGATGATTCTATAAGGTAGAATGCGCCTCGAGTTGACCAGACAATCGCTGCTTTATCGTTGTATTTTGAATTTCGGTTCTTAATAGACAGATAGGGGGGAGGAAAGTCCGGGCTCCAATGAGCAGGGTGCCAGGTAACGCCTGGGCGGCGCAAGCCGACGACAAGTGCAGCAGAGAGAAGACCGCCGATGGCTATCTTTCACTTATTTATAGGTGATAAAGCACAGGTAAGGCTGAAAGGGTGCGGTAAGAGCGCACCGGATTGCTGGTAACAGTAATTGCAGGGTAAACTCCACTCGGAGCAAGACCAAATAGGGTTTCATTACTTTCAATAGTATACGCGTGGCTCGCGCGGAAACCGGGTAGGTTGCTTGAGCCTTAGAGCGATTTAAGGCCTAGACGAATGATTGTCACTTCTTTCGAGGAGATACAAAACCCGGCTTATAGTGTCAACTCACACATTCTAAAACCGCTTGCTTTCTAATGAAGGCAAGCGGTAACTTTAAATATAATTTATTTCATATCCAATATAAAACATGATCTTTACCTTTAAATAAATAGCGGTTAAAAACCTGAGTTTATTACTAATGCATTTGTCGTTTTGAATGTTCAATAACACTTTTCATGCTAGACAACTCTTCGATACAGTCATCACAAATGGGGTGATTTTTACTGAAGGCTATAATAGGTGGAAGCGTTAACGAAAGCCCTTTTATAGCCAGTAGCTTAATGTCGTTATTAGCTTTATCAGATTCACTGATATTTTTCAAATAGTCGTGAGGGACTGTTAAAAATTTCAGCGATAAGGTGAGTTTATTTGTTTTTTCATAGAGCGAAGATAAATTATGGCAGCTGCAAATCCATGCCATCATCGTTTCAATACATTTTGGGTTATTCCTATAGCCAAATGAGAGTAGATCATAAGCTTCTGAATAAAAATTTTCAGCTTTTTGCCATTTATTGTCATTAAAGCAATCATTGCCATGAGTTAATAGTGACTTCCATTGTTCGCTTTGCATCGAGCTATCCTTTAATTATTTACCACCAAGTAAATGATAATGATTTTCATTTACAATTCAAGTGGAAACTGTTAATTATTTTCAGGTAAGTTGTACTCTAATTATTTTTCGGTAGATAATTAGGCCATGATTAACCAAAACGGACTATCTTATAAGCTAATGGAAGTTGATTTTTTACCTCTGTTTGGTTAGTGCACTAACAATTAGAGTGCTAAATAATGAGTGCTAATTAATGAATGCTAAGGAAAGAAAGTGATGAATATCATGCATGATATTTCTACAGGCATTAATTCAGCTTTAACATCAAAAGTTTTATAAGTTATAAGGCAGTTTTTTATAGCAATTACACTTCTGCATATTATGCTAATCAGCCAATAATCATATTGAAATCCTCTTTTATTTGATTAGTGTTGTTTATATTTTTCGCATTCGGATAAATAAAATTTAAAGAGAATTACCAGTTATATCAAAGTATTTACTGCACTCAACAAATAATGAGCAGTAATATAACACTCAATGACTTATTAAGGGCTTATTGTGAGTTTTAAAACTTGGCAAAGAATTGTAATTAAAGTGGGTAGTGCGTTATTCGCGCCAACAGAAAATGGTTGTAGAAGTCAATATCTACTCAGCATTGCAAACTTTATTGTTAGATGCCGTTTATCTGGAATACAAGTTGTATTGGTATCTTCCGGGTCAGTAGGTGCAGGCGCACACTTATTCAATGATACTGGTGAAGACAATATTATTATCAAGAAAGCGATGGCTGCTGCGGGTCAATCAGAAATGATGGCAACTTGGGATCGATTATTTGATTTTCCTACGGCACAGTTATTGTTAACTCATGGTGATTTGCGCAATAGAGATCGATACGAAAGTATTCGACAAACTATCGATACTTTATTAACTAACAATATTTTACCTATCATTAATGAAAACGATGCTGTTACGACAGATAAACTTAAAGTAGGTGATAATGACAATCTTTCTGCGATGGTTGCTACTGCTGCAAAAGCAGATGCCTTAATTATTTGCTCCGATATTGACGGGCTTTTTGATACAAATCCTCACTTAAATAAAAACGCTAAGCTGCTCTCTGATGTTTATCAAATTAATGATGAAATTTATGCGATGGCAGGAGGCGCAACAAGTAGCGTCGGTACTGGAGGGATGAAAACTAAAATTCAAGCCGCTGAAAAAGCGATATCTCACGGCATCGATACTTTCATCGTCAATGGATTTAAAGAGCAAAGCTTTAACTCTTTACTTAAAGATGAAAATCCCGGCACACATTTTTATCCACATAAAGATCCGATGCTTGATGGTGTTCACTGGATGCGACATACCACTAAAGTTCAAGGAGAGTTGATTGTCAGTGAAGATTATAAAATTACCCATAATCAGTTAGCTGATATTTTAGAGATCGACGATTTAATTAGTGTAAAAGGGGATTTTTCATCGGGTGATACCGTACTGTTGAGAAAACATAGTGGTGAAAAGTTAGCGAAAGTGAAAACTAATTACAGTAGTTGCTTACTTAATTTTATTGCATGTAGCGACAATCAGGACTTTTCAGAAGAATTAGATAAAACAGATGAACCAATCCTTTCTAAACAATTTATCGCGTTAATGGAGTCTTAATTACGCGGAGATGGAATAAGAATGGATTATTTGAAAGAGAGTTAATTTTACCAACTTAAGTAAATACTTTACTGATATGTTAGGGGAAAAAAATCAACGTGAAGTTATGCTAACTTAGTAAACACATTTTGTTAAAAAATAATAAGTTAGATATTTGTTTATCGAATTTTTATTGTCTATGCTAAATTTATTCATAACCAAAAATATCAAGGTTGTAAAATGCAAAGGGCATTGTTTTTTACAAGTTTATTATTATCTTTGAGCGTGGCCGCTGAAGAATCATTACTCGAGCTATCTTTAGAAGAATTTTTAGAGATAGACTTGTCGGGTGACTCTGTAAAAACAATTGATTTAAAAAGTGAGGTATTTACCTCAAACCCTTTTTATCAACCTATCATCAATTTTCCTTTCTCAATTGAAGTCTTAAATTCAGAATTAATTTCTGCCAAAGGCATCAAAAACATCGTCCAAGTAGTGCAAAATTTTACTGGGGTTTTATCAGGAGAGTCATCCTCAGGGCTATATCTTTATGTGGTATAGAGTGATCTATAAAAGCTTAATATTTAATTTAAATACAGCAATTATTAAACTTTGGATAGTTATATCAATATCATTATTTTCAGCTGCGTCGATGGCAAGTGAAGAAGATAATCAGGCGCAATTAACTGCGGCTTTTATTTATCAAATTACAAAGTATGTAAAATGGCCTTCGCTTGTTAACAATGTAGAAAAACAGCCAATAATGCTTTGCATAATAGGGAGTTTTAAAAATAGCACCTTAAAACACTTCCAGCTATTAGAGAACAAAGTATCTCAAGGTAAAAAAATTAAGTTAAATGTGATCACTCCCTCGGCAGAAAAACTTGGAGATACTCGTTGTGAAATTATCTTTGCCCAACAATCCGAATGGCAAAACTACAAAATCAATGAACTTGAAGCTTTATCCAAGCGCTCATTACTCATAGGTAATACAAAAACGTTTCTGCACGAAGGAGGCATGATGTCTCTGGTATTAGTGCAGAATAAAATGAAAATCTTTTTTTAATGCTGATGTAATCGCTAAGACTCCTATAAAAATAGAGTCTCGATTAAAAGCGTTAGCGACCATGCTTTAAGGTTTTTATGAAATTGAACCTATTTAAAATAAAACTATTCAAAACAAAACTACTATTGTTAGTTATCACAATTAGTTTTGGGGGCTTGCTGATTGCGAGTACCGGGTTGTTTTGGTTAATAAATAGTAACTTTAAAAGTAATCTTGAAAATAATGCTTTAACTAATTTAAATATTCTTGCTTATAATTTAGCGCCAGCCATTTCATTTAGCGATAAAGATGGCGCAGAAGAAACCTTACAAGTGCTTGCCATGCTTAAACATGCATCACATGCAAGTGTTTATATAATGGAGCAGCAACAGCCAATATTATTAGCTTTTTATAATCGTTCAGAGAGCCATTTACCTCCCGATAATATACTCACCTTTAGTGAAGCAAAACTTACTGATAATGTGATGCAGCTTACGGTGCCTATTTGGGTAGATAATGAAATTAGAGGATATATTTATCAGTATTCTATTTTTCAAGAATTAAGTCGTTTTCAGCGTCAAACAATTATTATTGTCAGTATTACTATGTTGGCCTGTCTTGCTTTGTCGATATTGCTCTCCATTAAATTTCAAAAAATATTATTACGTCCTTTAATTAAACTAATTGGCTACACTGAAACTATCAGTAAAAATAAAGATTATTCATTCAGATTAAAAGGAATAGGTAATGACGAATTTTCTTTGTTGTCATTAAGTTTTAATAAGATGTTAGAAGAAATTGAACGCAGACATGAAAAGCAAAAAAATATTGAAAACGAAATACGCGAGTTAAATTTATCATTAGAAGATAACGTTCATCAAAGAACACAAGAATTAGCGACCAGTAATGAAGATTTACGATTAGCATTGTCAATAGTAGAACAATCACAACAACAATTAGTTGAAAATGAAAAAATGGCTTCTTTGGGATCTTTAGTCGCAGGTGTTGCTCATGAAATTAATACGCCGTTAGGTATTGGTGTTACCTCTAATAGCTTACTCTCTGAATTAATAGCAGAGCTAGATTCAAAGTTTACAGATAATAAAATCAGTCAAAGCTATTTACGTAACTTTATTGATAAATCTAAAGAAAGTACTGATATATGTAGTTTTAATTTAACCCGTGCTGCTGAGCTTATTAATGGCTTTAAACAAATAGCGGTAGATCAGTCGAGTGACATCGAGCGGGAAGTTAATATAGCTAAATACATTAATGAAATAATTACCTCACTAAAACCAAAACTCAAAAGAAGTAAGCACATTATTAATGTGGAATGTGACAAAGAATTAACGATCACTTTTAAAGCGGGCTTTTTTGCCCAAGTGATCACCAATTTAGTGATGAATTCAATTTTGCATGCTTTTGAAAATACTGAGTGTGGGGAAATAAAAATAATCGTGACTCATAATGATAAATACGTGCAAATTATTTATCAAGACAATGGCATTGGCATGGAAGAAAACGCACTTAAAAAGCTATTTGAACCCTTTTATACAACGAAGCGATTACAAGGAGGGAGCGGTTTAGGGGCTCATTTGGTTTATAACATAATTACTCAAGGGCTCAAAGGAACGGTTACTGCAACAAGCAAGATAAACGATGGACTCGCTTATCATATCAACTTCCCTAAAAATTCAGCTTAAAATGCGATTAAATGGCTAGGAACTTTCTATTTTTAATTAAATTTTGAAAAAATAGCATTAACGAAAACGTATTTATTAACAAATGTAGAAGAAGTGCGAACTTTTAAAATGATTCGAATATAATAGCGATATACTTTTATATTCACCGTTTTTATTATGCAAACTCGCGACACTTGTTTTACTCCTTTTAAAGAATCGATCGCAGATCACCGTTTGCCTGAACGCTTTACTTTCCCTTTTTATTATCAACCACACTCTTTAGCTTTAATTGCGGCGAAAGAGTTGCAACAACATCTAAACAATCAATGCGAATGGCAACATGATTTTGGTTATCCAGCTAATCAATCATCACCTAGCCAGACAACAAATAATCAATCATCAGTTAATCAAGCGAATAATGGTGACGTTATTGGAAAAATGTTTGGTGTTTTAGTCGTTAAAAATAGCTGTGGTGAACTAGGTTATTTATCGGCATTTTCTGGAAAAATAGCCAATCAAAATATTTTGCCACATTTTGTGCCACCCGTTTTTGACATGTTACAAAAAGATAGCTTCTTTCTCGAAAAACAATTGGTAATTAATGATATTAGCCAACAAATAGCACTGCTTGAGAACAACCCTCATATTGACAAATTATCGCTTGAGCTAGTTCAGCTTAATAGCCAGTTTGAAAGTGAGTTATTGACGCATCGCGAAAACATGGTGGTTAACCGACAAGCTCGAAAACAAAAGCGTGAAATAGCCGAGCAAAGTTTTGATGAAGGCCATTTGGATGCACAAGCATTTAAATCTCATAGCATTCAAATGAGCAGAGAAAGTGTTGAAGATAAAAATTATCTGGTGGCATTGAAGTCACAATGGCAAGAAAAAATTGAGATGGCTAAAGCCGCGTTTGATTTGCTCAATGATGAAATAGTTACACTCAAAAAACAACGTAAAAAGTTATCAAATACCTTACAAAAAAAACTCTTTCAGCAATACCAATTTCTTAATCAGTATGGGAAAGAAAAAAACTTACAAGCGTTATTTAAAGACACGCTTTTTCAAAAGCCACCTGCTGGCGCTGGAGAATGTGCCGCACCAAAGCTATTGAATTATGCGTTTAAAAATAACTTAATGCCTATCGCTATGGCCGAATTTTGGTGGGGAGCGGCACCAAAGTCTGAAATTCGTCAGCATCAAAATTTTTATCCTGCTTGCCAAGGAAAATGCCAACCCATTCTTGCGCATATGCTTGAGGGCATTGAAATGGACGAAAATCCATTATTAGCAAATCCTGCACAAGGTAAAGCATTGCCCATTATTTATCATGACAAAGATATAGTTATTGTAAATAAACCGGCAGAATTTCTCTCTGTACCGGGTAAGTCGATAGAAGACTCGGTTTACACTCGTATTAAAGAAAAATTTCCTGAAGCCACCGGTTCATTAACCGTACACCGCTTAGATATGGCGACTTCTGGTTTATTAATCTTGGCGTTAAATCCTCGAGCGCATAAAAAGCTTCAACAGCAGTTTATTAATAAAACCATTCAAAAAAGGTATGTCGCTATTATTGAAGGTGAATTGACGGCAGAAGAAGGGAGTATTGAATTGCCATTAATGGTTGATATTAATGATAGGCCTCGTCAGTTGGTTTGTTATAAAAATGGCAAAAAAGCGTTTACCACCTTTAAAAAATTCACGCCACAACCTGAATTTGGTAGTGACAAATCGTTAACTAAGGTGTACCTCTATCCTAAAACCGGCAGAACACATCAATTACGTATGCATTGTGCACACGTTGACGGTTTAAATATGCCTATTTTAGGCGATGATTTGTATGGCAAAAAAGCGAACCGATTGCATCTTCATGCGGAATATTTAGCCTTTGAACATCCTGTCACTAAAGAGCCGATGCAATTTCAATTAGATGCAAATTTCTAACTTTCCTTTTCTACTCTTCACACACGTTTTGTTTGATTCTGTCCCCTTATTCATAATAAATGTCTCGAAACTGCGACTGATAAAAACGTAGAGTGTTTCGAAAGTGAAACACTGCTTTATGGTGGCGATTGTTTGCTTTAGATAAAGCCTTTGTTTATTAGCTAGTTAGAGTTATTAGTCCGATGGCACGAGACTTGTAATCATAGAATCATCAATTTATTAAAATATCGATGATTATGGACGTACAGAGACCGTTATTAATTAAACCTTGGTGGAAAAAATATTGGTATGTTTTTCCTAGTATTATATTAATAATCGCAATTTACTTGTTAAAAAACACCTTAGGCAGCGCCTCATATTTTCTTGAAAAAAATGAAGTGGTCACCGCAAAAGTTCAACAAGGAACGTTTAAAGTAAATATTCGCGCTTCGGGTTTATTAAAGCCACTGAATATTCGTTGGGTATCTTCTCAGGTGGCAGGAAGGGTTGAACAAGTTTTTGTTAAAGCCGGCGCAAAAGTTAATGCGGGCGATGTGCTTATTCAATTATCAAACCCTGAATTACATCGTCAACTAGAAACAGCGCGTTGGGAACTTGAAGCGAATAAAGCTGAAAGTTATGCTGCTTATGTTGCGCTTGAATCACAAATGGTTGATTTAAAAAATTCTGTTGTTTCTGCTGAATATAGTTACCAGTCTGCCAAGTTAAAACTTGATGCCGAAACCTTGTTGATGAAACAAGGGAATGCCACGGTTTCCGCGCTCGATTATCAAAAAAGTCAACTAGCTGTTAAACAGCAAATGCAATATTGGCAAGCACAACAACAAAAAACGGAAAAAATGCAAGCAAATATGGCAGCAACAAAAACTGCTCAAAATGCACGTATTGGCTTGGTTGAAAATAATTATCAACGTATTTTAGAACAAGTTGCGTCATTGCAAGTGAAAGCATTTATTGGTGGTGTTGTTCAGCAAGTATCTCTTGAGTTGGGTGAGCGGGCACAAGTGGGCGATAGTGTTGCTTTAATTGCCGATCAAAATACCTTGTTTGCTGAATTACACGTTCAAGAAGTTAGAGCAAGAGATATTGCACTTGGTCAGTTTGTCACGGTTGACACCCGCAGAAGTGAAATTACTGGCAAAGTTACGCGTATTGATCCAGCCGTTAAAAACGGCATGGTGCTAATTGATGTTGAGTTAACCAGCGTTTTACCTAACGAAGCACGACCTGATTTAGCGGTTGATGGCTTAATCGAGATCAGCAATATCGCCAAAGCCTTATTTATAAAACGCCCTGTTTATGCACCAAGTCATACGCAAGTGAACTTATATAAATTAAGCGATGATAAGCATTTTGCTAATAAACATAGCGTAAGTTTAGGGCAAAGCTCTGTCAATAACATTCAAATATTATCGGGATTAGCAGTGGGTGATGAAGTCATAATTTCTGATTCAACCGACTGGCAAGATCATCAACAAATTATGATCAATTAATCGTTTCAAATACAAATCTAAAAAATATAAACAAGAGCCACTTGTTGAAATTAAATGGACAAAAATTATGACAGCACTTATTACCTTAAAAAATATCAGTAAAACTTTCTTAACTGAAGAAATTGAAACACGCGCGCTTAATGATATAAACCTAGTGATTAACAAAGGGGAATATATTGCGTTAAGTGGTCAATCGGGTTGCGGTAAGTCAACATTACTGTCTCTGTTGGGTTTGTTAGATGCGCCAAGTGGTGGTCATTATCAATTGGCAGAAAGTGATGTGTCTTCGTTAACGCGTGATCAACGCGCTAATATTAGATGCGAGAAAGTTGGTTTTGTTTTTCAATCGTTTAATTTGATTTCAGACTTAACCGTATTTGAAAATGTGATGTTGCCACTGACCTATCAATCAAATAAATCTAAGGTAGAAATTGAAAATAAAGTCAATGAGGTATTAGCGAAGGTAGAAATGAGCCATCGAAAAAATCACTTTCCTTCTCAGTTGTCTGGTGGTCAGCAACAACGTGTTGCCGTTGCGCGTGCGTTAGTGAATGACCCTAGTATCATCCTTGCTGATGAACCGACCGGTAATTTAGATTCAAAAAATGCGGAAGCCGTTTTACAGTTATTTGATCTGCTTCATCAAGATGGTGCGACGATTTGTATGGTGACGCATGATCCAGCTTCAGCTAAACGAGCGAGTCGTTGTTTAGAAATGTTTGATGGTCAGTTAATTAAAGATCAACTTAACGAAGATCGAACTGATAACGTGAATCCTGCTGAATTGGCAGTGGGGTAATTATTATGTCGATGTTAATAGATATAAAATACGCAATACGTTTATTGTTTAAATCTCCAAAATTTTCAGCGATGACCATTGGCGTACTCATTGGTGGTTTGTCCATTAGTTTATTTACGTTTTCATTTTTGTATTCAACTATTTATAAACCTTTACCACTACCTGATGGTGATTCAGCTTTGTCTGTTACTGTCTATCATAATGAACGTTTTAGGCATATCACTGGTTATGAATTTGTCAACGTTAAGGATACCGTAAAGAGCTTTGAAGAATTTGGTATTTATGAAAATACAGATATCAGGGTATCGGTTGGGCAATCAGGAAAAAATTTTTCAGGCAGTTATATACGTGAAGGCTTTTTTGAATTTATTCGTGTTTTACCTATATTAGGTAGAGTAATACAAGCGGACGACTTTATGGTAGGAGCAACACCTGTTGCGTTAATAAG
>JAQWHO010000310.1 GCA_029249355.1 Thalassotalea sp. | reverse complement strand
AAACGATTTTAATAACACCATTCGAGAGCTTGGCTGCCCATTTTCATCGCATGAACTTACCGACATTGCTTCAGGTAATAAAATGCCTGATTTATTGGCATCTTCAAACCATTGTTGAAATATTTCAAATGGTGAAGTAGTGGTTGATATTTCAGGGGATGGTAAGGCAACGCCTTGACCGAAGGTTAAGAGACAACGAAGTTTTTCTAAAAATGTCATGGCTTTTAAAGCTTTGCTTTACGGTATGTTTGTTGGTGTGTTTATTCTAACAGGTTATTTTTAAAGTTGATGAAATTTATTAAAAAGGAGAGCGGTTTTATAAAATAGGAAGTTATATAACCGTGAGCTGATTTACCAATCATCAGTATCATCTAACATTTCTTTTAGTCGTTTTTGTTCGAGTAAATCGTCAATGCGTTTACGAATTTTTGCATCTTTTACTTCAGAATTTTTCACATCAATAGTTGAATCTTTATCAATATCTACATTACTGTTAGTCAGGTTTTCGTTTTTATCGTACGCCATAATTAATAGCCTATTAATGACTCCTCATATTTTGAAACATAGGCAAAAAATATAAAATTTTCAAATGAATTTTTTATTTTAAACATAAAAAAACCAGCGATAAGCTGGTTTTTAAATTCGAAATGATTTGTTGGTTTAATTACCAGCCTTCAACACCTTTCATATCAGGTAATTGATGAGCGATACCTTTATGACAATCAATGCAGGTTTTATCACCACCAGCAAGTGAGGTTGAATGTTGCTGAGAAGCTCTAGAGCTTTGTGCTGTAAAATCCATATAATCAAAGTTATGACAGTTTCGACATTCTAAAGAGTCATTCGCCTTTAAACGTGTCCATTCGTTTTGAGCAAGTCGTTTACGGTGAGCAAGAAACTTATCTCTGGTGTTGATTGTACCGAAAATTTTGCCCCAAACTTCTTTCGAAGCTTGCATTTTTCGAGCAATTTTATCGGTCCACTTGTGTGGCACATGGCAATCAGGACAAGTCGCTCGAACGCCTGAGCGGTTTGAGAAATGAATAGTCGTCTTTAGCTCTTCATAAACATTATTTTCCATTTCGTGACAACTAATACAAAACTCTTCTGTATTTGTCACTTCTAAAGCCGTGTTAAAACCACCCCAGAAAATAATGCCGGCGATAAAACCACCAATAACTAAAAAGCCTAAACTAAAATAAGCACTGGGCTTTTTTAGGGTTTGCCAGCCAATTTTAATCATATCTTTCATAAGTGGCTCCTAATGCTCATTGTCAGTGGTTATTTTTGATTTCATTAAGGTGTGCATATCAATAAAAGTATTTTCAACTAAAGGTTTAGCGTCTTTTTGTGTAGCGTGACATTGATTACAAAAATACCGTCTCGGTGAAACTTCAGCTAAAAAATTGCCGTCTCGGTCCATATAATGCGTAACACTTACCATAGGCGCTTGAGATTCCTCAGTGCGATTTCGGCTATGGCATGACATGCATTTATTTGAATTTAAGTTCACTTCATAATTACGCGTTTTATGCGGAATAATAGGCGGCTGCATAGGATAGTTCCGACCTTGTTTAATGTCTGTATTCAGCGTATTTGCTATAGTAGAAGGTTCTTTTTGAGCATCTATGTTTACTTCTCCACGTAACGTGGCGACATGTTTCTCAGCTGCAAATACTGAAGAAGTAAATAGTATTGAAACTAATAGTGTTTTAACTAAATTTTTAGTAATAGTTTTCATGATTCTCTCCTATACCTTAACTACTTTCACGGCACATTTTTTATAGTCAGTTTCTTTTGATAAAGGATCTGTTGCATCAAGTGTTACTTTGTTTACTAATCGACTGGCATCAAACCAAGGCATGAAAACTAACCCAATTGGTGGTTTATTTCGACCACGTGTTTCAACACGGGTTTGTACTTCACCTCGACGAGATACAATTTTGACTAAATCACCTCGTCGCATTCCTCGTTGTTTAGCATCATCTGGGTGCATGTATACGAGAGCATCTGGTACGGCTTTGTATAATTCAGGGACACGCTGTGTCATTGAGCCTGAATGCCAATGTTCTAATACACGACCCGTTGATAACCACATATCATATTCTGCATCAGGAGATTCAGCTGCCGGTTCATAAGGTAATGCAAAGATAATTGCACGGCCATCTTTCTTACCGTAAAACTGAAAGTCTTTCCCTGCTTCTACATAAGGGTCTGATCCCTCTTTAAAGCGCCATAATGTTTCTTTTCCATCTACAACAGGCCAGCGTAAACCTCGCTCTTCATGATATCTATCGTAATCAGCTAAATCATGTGCTTTACCTCGGCCAAAGCTAGCATATTCTTCAAATAAGCCTTTTTGAATATAAAAACCGAAGTGACGTGCTTCATCATTTAGTCTGTCAGTAGGTACTTGATTGATTGAAAATTTGTCTACTTGACCATTTTTGAATAAAACCTCGTACATTGATTTACCTTTATAACTTAGGTTTTTATCAAGTAATTCTTGAGGCCAAACGTCTTCAATTTCGAAACGTTTTGAAAACTCTACAAGTTGCCATAAATCAGATTTAGCCCCTTGTGGAGCTTCAACCATTTGATACCAAGCTTGTGTTCTACGTTCAGCATTACCGTAAACCCCTTCTTTTTCAACCCACATAGAGGTAGGGAGAATTAAATCAGCGGCCTGTGCTGTAACGGTTGGGTAAGGGTCTGAAACAACAATGAAGTTTTTGGGGTTACGGTAACCCGGATATGCTTCTTCATTAATATTTGCAGCCGCTTGCATGTTGTTATTACACATAGACCAATAAAAGTTGAGCTCACCATCTTTTAATTTACGGTTTTGTAATACAGCGTGATATCCAGGTTTAGGTGGTATAGTTCCGTTTGGAATTTTCCATAATTTCTCAGATAAATCACGATGTTTTTTATTTTTAACCACCATATCGGCAGGTAAACGATGTGAAAATGTTCCAACTTCACGCGCTGTACCACAAGCTGATGGTTGGCCTGTTAATGAAAACGGACTATTACCCGGAGTAGAAATTTTACCGGTTAATAAATGAATGTTATAAACCAGGTTATTTGCCCAAACACCGCGAGTGTGTTGGTTGAAACCCATGGTCCAAAATGAACAAACTTTGGTTTTTGGATCAGCATATAATTCAGCTAATGCATTAAGGTTATCAACAGGAACACCAGATAACTTCGACGTATACTCAGCTGTATAAGTACTGACAAATTTTGCATATTGGTCGAAGTTTATAGGTGAAGACCCACCGGCAGTTTTGCCATTATTTTTAGCTTTTTTCTCAAGGTGGTGTTCTGGGCGTAAACCATAGCCAATATCGGTATTACCTAATCTAAAGTTAGTATGCTTATTAACAAAATCTTTATTTACACGATCTGTTTTAATGATGTAGTGAGCAATAAAGTTAAGAATAGCTAAGTCGGTTTGCGGTGTGAAAATCATGCTATTATCAGCAAGATCTGAACTTCTATGCGTAAATGTTGATAAAACGGCAACTTTTACATGAGGCGCACTTAAACGGCGATCAGTGATCCGTGTCCATAGAATTGGATGCATTTCCGCCATATTTGAACCCCAAAGTACCATGGCATCGGTAGCTTCAATGTCATCATAGCAGCCCATAGGTTCGTCAATACCAAAAGTTCGCATAAATCCACCCACGGCTGAAGCCATACAGTGACGGGCATTCGGGTCAATATTGTTTGTTCTAAAGCCGGCTTTCATTAGTTTGGAAGCGGCATAACCTTCAAATACAGTCCACTGACCAGAACCAAACATGCCAATACCTTCTGGGCCCTTTTCTTTCAAAGTTTTTTTAGCTTTTTCTTCCATTATGTCAAAAGCGGCATCCCAAGAAATTGGCGTAAATTCACCTTCTTTATCAAATTTACCGTTTTTCATTCTAAGTAATGGTGTGGTAAGGCGATCTTTACCGTACATAATTTTTGAAAGAAAGTAGCCTTTTATACAGTTTAAGCCTTTATTGACGGGCGATTTTATATCACCATGGGTAGCAACAACTTTACCATCCATTACACCAACATTTACGCTACACCCGGTTCCACAAAAACGGCAAGGCGCTTTGTCCCATTTTAATTTGGTTACATCACTACTTGTAATCAAGTTACTTGCTTGTGCTGGAACCGCAACTCCAGCAACAGCTGCAGCGGCTGCTACAGCATTTGCTTTAATAAATTCTCGGCGATTAATAGTCATATAGGTACCTATTATTCTTCAGTTAGAAATTGATGATATATCGGAGATAAACTTAACAGTCCGATATGATGTTTTAATTGGTCGATCAAAAAGCCTATTTTTTTTTGGCTTGAGGCTTCAATGGTAAATACTATTTTTCCTTCATTACTGACGGCATGAATTTCAGCACCCTCCGTTTTTGTTATTTCTTCAGTGACATCAGCTATGTTTTTTTGCATAGCCTGAGCAACAAAACTTGCCACATGGTATTCATTGGGTTGAACTTCTGGTGTAAAAGTTTCAACGACGTGTGCTGTGTTCTCAGACATGAGCAACCTCGAATTGATTATCTAAATTTAATGTGATCGCTTGTTGTGGACAGGTAGAAATGCATGCGCCACATTGATTACAGTCGGCTAAATTAACGCTTGGCTCAGGAATACTTGATGTTTTGTAGCTAAACGTAATTGCGCTTGTATCACAAACGTCTTGACAGCTTTGGCAAAGAATATTGTTTTGAGCCAAGCATTTATTACTTATTTCTAATGTTGCAGGCCATGGTTTGATGTTGTCGGCTTTGATAGTATTTTTATCGATAAAAAGTGGTTGTTGGCAAACTTCCTGACACTTGCCACAAAAAGTACATTCATCTTGAGAAAAATCTATAAAGGGAAAACCTGAATCATCAGTTTTAATTATATTACTTTCGCAGGCTGCAACGCAGTCACCACATTGATTACATAATTCGGAAAATGCACGTTCACTTTTTATCCATGGCAAACGAAGAGGTGGAGTTTGCTTTGTTAGCTTCCCTCTAAATAATCTTCGTCTACTGGGATTTTCTAATTGTTTAGTCATATATAAAAATCAGTAAGGCTTTGCTTAAGAAGTTGGTGGGCCAAATAGCATTTGGCTGATCCAAATCATAAAGCCAAAACCACCGACAATAACAATCGAAAGGATGGGAGCGAGAAAAACAGCAAGAAAAACAAAAGTGTTTTTTTCGTATTTTTTAATTTGCTCTGGAGAGCTGTTGTCAGTCATTAGAAATCCTTACTTTGATTTAGTAGATTCATTGTCACTTATTAACTGCTGGCCCATTATGATCTGGATCAATACTATTAAGCTTATTTCTACCTATAGAATTAAAATACACTGAAAATATGTTAATTTCCGATTTTGCAAAATGCTTGTTAGAATTAGGCTATCTTTTTGAAAAATAAACACCATTGTGACTCAATCTGACATTTGTTCATGGTTTAAAACCTTTACGCAGCAATTACGCAATAATAGGCAAAGAAGTTTGCTTGTTTTGCGTGGCGATTCAAGCTGGATAAAAAACATTTCCACCGCTTTGATAGAGCAGTTATTGCAAGATAGAACTGCTGAAATTAAACTCCGTTCAATTACTTGGGGTGAAAATGTTGTTGATGATGAGTTTAGTAAGGTTATCGGTAATTTTAGACAGCATTTAGGCTGTGAAAATGACATTGTTTTTTTCAACGATAATGAATTTCATCCTGATGCTTTTGCAGCACTTTCTGGCACTATTGTCGAAGGTGGTGTG
>JAQWHO010000309.1 GCA_029249355.1 Thalassotalea sp. | reverse complement strand
ATACACTCATTAACAATATATTGAAATAAAGGCTTATCGACGATGGGAAGTATTTCTTTAGGAATAGCTTTCGTTGCGGGCAACATTCTTGTGCCAAGACCTGCTACGGGGATCACTGCTTTCGTAATTTTTTTATCCATTATGTCCATCTTTATTAAATTAATTAATTTTTGATTAAAGTAAATATACTATTAATTAACATTTAAACACCAGTTGAATGTCGTATTTTCAAAATTTAATCTAATTTCTGTACGATTCACTCTACAAGCGCAATATATAACTTTGCTCTATTACTTGCGCTTCAAGACTATCAAAGGTATAAATGCCGCTGATTTATTATAAAAAGCGTCGATATCGAACCGTTTAATTTATCTTTTAAACACTAATACAAATAATAACAATAGATATACTGCGCATCTTAGAAGGAAATTATTTATGACAACGCAAACTGACCATTCATTCTTTGGTCATCCAAAAGGCTTGCAAACTTTATTCATCACTGAAATGTGGGAACGTATGAGTTATTACGGTATGCGCATGCTGCTTGTACTGTTTATGACCGCTACATTGCAAGATGGTGGCTTAGGCTTAACCGTTGCTTCTGCTGCTGCTATCTACGGCTTATATACCGGTAGTGTCTATTTTATGGGCTTACCTGGTGGTTGGATTTCAGATAGATTGTTAGGTGGACAAAAATCTGTTTGGTATGGCGCGATCATCATCATGATTGGCCATATTATTTTAGCAATACCGAATGACAATACATTCTTTATAGGTTTGATTGTTGTAATTTTAGGTACTGGTTTATTAAAGCCCAACATTGGCGCTATGGTAGGTCAATTATATTCAGATAAAGACGTGCGTCGTGATAGTGGCTATGCGATTTATTATATGGGTATTAACTTAGGTTCATTTATTGGTTACGGCGTTTGTGGTTACTTAATGGAGAATGTTGGCTGGCATTGGGCATTTGGTGCAGCAGCAGTAGGTATGGCAGCAGGTTTAATTCAGTATAAATTAACGACACCAAATTTAAATGGTGTCGGCGATAAACCAGTTTATCCTATGTCTGAGAAAGCACAAAAGACAAGTTGGACAATCATTGGTGCAACATTAGCGGGTATTGCAATAGTTACCGCATTAATTTTCAATGGTACAATCGGTATTGACCCTGTTGCCGTTGCACAATACGTTGCTATTGCATTCTCGCTAATTTTTGTAATTTACTATTCAGTTATCTACTTTTTCAGTAATTTAACATCAAACGAAAAGAAAAGACTTTGGGCATTATTGCTTATTTGTATAGCATCAGCATGCTTTTGGTCTGGTTTTGAGCAAGCTGGTTCTTCAATGAATTTATTTGCACGTGATTACACCGACCGTTTGGTAGGTTCATTTGAAATACCTACAGGTTGGTTTCAATCATTAAACGCACTATTTATTGTTTTATTATCACCTTTCTTCGCTGCATTATGGATTAACCTAGGTAAAACACTGGTGAGTCCTTCATACGGTATTAAATGTGCCTTTGGCTTAATCGTTATGGCGAGTGGTTTTATCGTAATGTTTTTCGCAGCACAATATGCCGCTTCAGGTATGAAAGTAGCGCCGTACTGGTTAGTTGCAACTTACTTTTTACACACAGTAGGTGAATTATGTTTAAGTCCTGTAGCATTGAGTGCCGTAAGTAAATTGTCACCAAAACGTTTTGCTGGTCAAATGATGGGAATTTTTGTATTAACCTATTCAATCGGTAATATTATTTCTGGTTTATTAGCCGGAAACTATGATCCAAATAACGTTGAACAAATTCCTTCACTTTATATTCAAATCAGTTTATTCAGCATTGGTATCGGTATTGTGATGTTATTAATTGGTTTAAAATCTAGATTCTGGGAAAACCTAGCGGCAGATGATGAAGATACTAAAGTTGACGATTCACCGGCTGAGCATGTTAAATCAGTGACGCCTGTTAGCTAATTAACTCAATTAAAAAATAATTTTATAACTTTAAAATAGCCAACCATTGAGTTGGCTATTTTTTTTACTTCCACTTTTTTCTTTCACCGTTTAAGGTTAATGCTATAAAACGATAGATTTGAAATATCATGACAAACCACAACATTCTTACCAGAAACGACATTCGTCAATTAATCCGTAATAAACGTCAAAATTTAGATGAAAACACTCAAAAAAAACAAGCGCATTTATTAGCAAAAAACCTTGTTAATCACCCCAAAGTTTCTGTCGCTAAATCAGTTGCAATCTATTTAACTAACGACGGTGAGTTAAATACTCAAAACTTTATTCAAGACTGTTGGAACAAGAATATAAAAACCTACTTGCCCGTCATTCACCCTTTCAGTAAAGGGCATTTACTTTTTTTACATTATCATTGCCAAACGGTTATGAAAAAAAACAAATACAATATATTTGAGCCTAAATTAAATGTTCAAGATGTTTTACCTGTAGCTCAAATCGATATTATCTTTACCCCACTTGTTGCTTTTGACAACACTGGAGCGCGCTTAGGCATGGGCGGTGGATATTATGATAGAACCTTAGCTACATGGTTTTCGCAAAAGGATGTTACTAATAAGCCTTATCCTATGGGTTTAGCTCATGATTTTCAGCAAGTTGAAAAAATACCTACCGAGCAATGGGATATCCCAATTCCTGAAATTATCACTCCTAATAAGCATTTTAAATTTTTTTAAAGGCTGCACTTCTTTTATTCAGCAGCATATATTCACCCGTTATTGGCTGCTATAATATTGGCAAAAATTACAGGGATATCTCCATGACTCAAGATGAAATGAAAAAATCAGCGGCAATTAAAGCATTAGAATTTGTTGAAAAAGGTTCTATTGTTGGCGTAGGCACAGGCTCAACCGTCAATCATTTTATTGATGCTCTAGCCACAATGAAAAATGACATCGAAGGCGCGGTATCAAGTTCAGAAGAATCATCAAAAAGGCTTCGTGCCCATGGTATTGAAGTTTTTGATCTAAATAATGTTGACGCTATTGATGTTTATATTGATGGCGCCGATGAAATCACCAAACATATGCATATGATCAAAGGTGGCGGTGCTGCCCTTACCCGTGAAAAAATTGTCGCGGCAGTCGCAAAATCATTTGTTTGTATTTGCGATGAAAGCAAACAAGTCGCGGTATTAGGTAAGTTTCCGTTACCGGTAGAAGTTATTCCTATGGCAAGAAGTTATGTGGCTAGAGAGCTGGTAAAACTAGGCGGTGACCCTGTTTATCGTCAAGGTGTTATCACCGATAAT
>JAQWHO010000308.1 GCA_029249355.1 Thalassotalea sp. | reverse complement strand
GTTTGGCTTTAATGCGACTGGCTAATTCGGCTTCTGGTCGGGCAATACCTTCCACCGCCATAGCGCCGTGAAGAGGTAAAAATACTGCATTTAAATCGGGGATGTTTGCTAATCGGTCAATAATTTCAGTGCTGTACTTTTCAAATGCGCGCTTGGTCACCCAACTGCCCATACTACCACCTAAAGGATCGCGCACCGAGTAGACGCCAATAAGTTCAACATCCTTATACTCTTTTGCTGCCTGTACAAATCCAGGTGAACGTTTAAGTACCTCATCTCCAGTGAACGGCGCACCATAGTATTCAAAGTGTTCTATGTCGGTTTTACGAGGGCAAAAGGTACAGGTTTCCATGGCAAAACTGGCAACCCCTATACGGATAGTATCCTTATTGGTTTCGCTGTTTTTACTGATATTGCTATCAGTACAGGCCTGACATAACATCATGATGGACAGAATGATAAAGTTTATGGCTTTCATAAGTTGCTCTTTACTATTTTTATTGGCTAGAGTGAGTTTATTGTTATTAGTTTAGCGCCGAGATAATTAAGCGTAGTAGCTGATCATATTTATCGCCGCTAAGTCTTGGACCATCTTTTAAATCAGTATTCATACGATTGACTACCACCATATCTAGTTCAGGAATAACGGTTATTTTATGGCCGCCATAACCAAAGGCTGAATAGGTGCCAGTAGGAATTGTCGTGCCGTATTCAGGAGTATTATCCACACGGGTGATCCACCACATATAGCCGTAACCACTGCCGCTGCCGTTATCATTGGCTTTTGAATAAATGGCCATGCTTTCATCAACCCAACTTTTTGGCAGAATTTGCTTGCCTTGCCATTTTCCTTTTTGCAAGTGCAGTTGGCCAAAAAGCGCCATATCACGTGCTGTCATACGAAAAGGATAAGCAGGGTATAAGGTTTGCTCTTCATAATGATAACGCATCAATGACAAGTCGAAATCTTGCATGCACAAAGGCTTGGCTATTTCTTCGCCGAAGGCGATATGAATATTTTTCCCAGTGTTCATTTCATATAAACGTCCAGATACATTAAAGTCCCAGTTGTTGTAATACCAGAATTCACCTGGCTTGTGGCTGTGTCTTTTAGGTCTGGCCGCAGCCATTGCATCGGTTTCATAAGCAGCAGGGTGATAAATTCCTGATCGAGCTTTGATCAACTGACGAAAAGTAGCTTTTTTTTCTATTTCACTGAGTGGAATTTTATCGTCAATACCAAAATCAGCCATGGTTTTATCTAGGTCAATTTGCTGACGATCTTCTGCGATACCAATTAGTGCTGTTAAAAAACTTTTTCGAATGGAGTGGACATTATAATCTTTTTCGATATTACCATGGCTAAGAATAACCTTACCTCCTTTAACTACCATAAGGGCTGCAGAGCCAATATTATCGTACATGGATTTTATTTGGGGTAGCTTTTTTGAATTCCAACCAGCTACCTGAGGATCTGAAATGGTTTCGAGAGGGTAACCATGGCAAGAGTTGCTTGCATATACAATGTTTGAAGATAAAAGTGCTGTGGCGACAAGTGAACGTAATAATGTCATAAATGACTCCTTTTATTTTTAGTATTACATGTTGTTAGTTAGAGGGCTAATAGCTTTTTTTAATAGGGTTATAGATAAAACACATTAGGTAATTAGGCGAATGTTTATAGTACTTGTTTGGCTTTATGAATTGAGCAGACTGCTCTAGATATTTTCTTGGTTTATCATCAACTAAAAGGAAAACCGAACTTGGCTTGTTCTATAGCGATTCTTTGAAAAGCTAATCTTTGTCTAACACAGCGTAGCGACTTAATAAATTGTAGCTCGATTGTTTTTATCGGTACGCTAGGCGTTGTTGATCAAATAAAAATCTAGACGTAAACAACCTTACTTCATTTGAATTTTATTGTGCTACCTTTCTTTCAGGCATACCAATCCCTGTCATTTTGTTGAATATTTTAACATTGGCTAAAGCTTCGCTCACTTGGGCGTTGAAACAGAGAAGAGGTAATGTACCACTGGTTAGTGTTTTGTATCAATACATGGCTGTTTCCGATAACTACCGAGCATGGTAACCGTTATCGACTTTCCATACCGCTAATTTTCCTGTTTTTAATGCTAATACAGCGTTATTCCTCGGATGACTATCCTCCCACAATACTGCATTCTTTCTCGGTGGAATAAGCGGTATTATCTGCTTTTGCTTGAGGGCCTTATAGTATTCTCTGGTATCGTAAGCGCCATCTGACTATACTTCAGATATATTTCTGCGTTGAGTAAATGCCTGACTGTATTGCGACCAATTAGTGATTTTATTCTTCGCTTTTCCCATCTAATGAACGTCGTAGTCTTGTGTTAAATGATCTGATCACAAGTATTACGAAAGGTTCAGTTATTTAATCAACAACGCCTTACACCTGTTGAAAACGTAGGTGATACGACTTCTGCAGGCGACTCATTTAATGGCGTTTACCTAGATGCTCGCATTAAAGGGTACTCTGTTCAAAACCTCAGTTAACATAATTTTTAGATGCAATAATGCCTCAACCCGCTTGATTCATATATTACAAATATTGAAGCTACTCTTTTGTGAAAATTCTTTCTAACTAACTTTGGGGGCGAAATGTATGGTCCGCCTCAATATTGCAAGTAATATTGTCGATAACGTAGTTGGTTTGCGCTAATGTATTCGGAGTCTTTGTTGGTTACCCAATATATTAGGCCCAGCTCCACGATGAGATCCGCGCTAGATTGTCCTCAAAAGCGAGTAAGCATACTTATTTATGTTGCTGTAACGCCCCACAGGTCTTCAATCCAGTGGTCTAACCGTTGTGTCATCTTTATCATCATTTGCAAATCAGGCTTGTATTCTAACTTCGAATGCTTGTTTAGTTGAAAGTACCGACCATGCGATACGTGCTAGTTTATTCGCTAACGCGATCACCACTACGTTAAAATGTTTCCTCGATAGTAATGCTAATATCCAATTCCCAAAAACGGCGACAGCTTTTTCTGGCCTAACAAGAACAGCTCTTGCACCGTGAATGAATAATTCTCGTAAGCCTTTATTACCTCGTTTACTTATACCGATTAATGTTGGCTTACCTCCAGTTGAATATTGGCGGGGTACTAAGCCTAACCACGCCGCAAAATTTCTTCCATTTTTAAAATCAGTAGCACTGCTTATATCCGATAAACATCGACTAGCGGTTAGGATTCCTACTCCGGGGATGGTTTTGAGTAGTTAAGCTTGTTCATCATTATCAACTATTTCTTTGAGTTTTTTCTCTTGAGCCAAAATCAGTTTATTAAGTTTTAAGTAATAGTTATGATGGTCTCTTAACTCTAAAAGCAGCATCGGTGGTATTGGTTCGCCATGCTCAGCTAGCCATTGGAATAATACTTTCATTTTGGCATGAGACTTAGGAAAGCTCATGCCAAATTCTAATAACGTTGCTCCAATCCTTGACATGCAATCATAGCCTTCAAGCTTTACACCTTAATATAAAATAGATTTAATTATTAATATATTAAGGGAAGGTGTACTAATAAGAACAATGATTTAAACCATAGCACCCATACCTTTTATCTATACATTTTGCCAATCAATATATTATAAATTGGATTTTAGTGGTTATTTCTAGCGTTTATTAATTTTTTAATAGCGTTGATTGGTAGTTTTTTAACAGTAACTTTTTTACCTGAAATGGTATTGACACTTGTCATCGTTGTCGCCATTAATAAAGAGTTATATATGGCTTCTTCCGTTGCTTCAATCGTTGCTTGAAATAATGGGCTTATTTTGTTGTTAGGTAATTCGCTAATTAGGCTTGCATTATTTCTTCTTTTTGGTGTTCTTATTACTTCTTTGGCGACAGAAAAACTAATAACATAATCACCACTGCCGTTACTCATTGAAGAGCCTGTTCGTGCTAACCCTGTTAATGCTCGTTGACCTAAACGTTCTAAATTACGATCAGACAGTGGGGCATCGGTAGCGACAACAATCATTATTGAACCATCAGCAGAATCATTGTTTATGGCATTTTTTAAGTAAAATTGATTTAATGACTCCCCAACAGCGATACCATCAATATTTAAAATGCCACCATAATTACTTTGCACTAACACGCCGACAGTATAACCGCCTAGTGAGGTAGGTAATACCCGTGAAGATGTTCCAATACCGCCTTTCCAACCAAATGCAACAGTGCCAGTACCGGCCCCTACGTTTCCTTCATCGACAATACCTGTTTTGGCACTATTAATGGCTTCCTGTATCATTTTAGCATTTAGGTGCTGACCTCTAATATCATTTAAACGCGCATCATTGGTTTCTCCGATAATGGGGTTCTAGGGATTTTCCCCTCTAAAGTAACATAAATCGCCATAACCCAAGCAGTTAGTGGCTTGTGGAGCTGGGTTACCTTTCATTTTAGACTTCATTTTGAACAATAGGCCTAGTTATTTCCTGTAAATCAGGTAGTT
>JAQWHO010000307.1 GCA_029249355.1 Thalassotalea sp. | reverse complement strand
ATCACTATTGATGATGTCCTTGATATTATTCGTGAAGAAGCCGAGCATTCGATGATGAGTATGGCGGGCTTAGACGATGAAGCCGATACTTTTGCTCCTGTATTTAAGAGTACTCAACAACGCTCTGTATGGTTAGGTGTTAATTTAATCACCGCTTTATTCGCCGTTGCCGTTTCAAGTATGTTTGAAGAAATTCTCGGCCAACTGGCAATTTTAGCGATTTTAAATACTTTAGTCCCCAGCATGGGCGGCGTAGCTGGCAATCAAACCTTAACTTTAGTGATTCGTGGTATGGCGTTAGGTCATATTGGTGAAAGTAACTCACGCATTTTACTTTATAAAGAGCTCGCCGTTGGCTTTCTCAATGGTATTATTTGGGCGTTATTGATTGCAACAGTTGTTGCGATATGGAAACAAGATTTTATCCTCGGTGGAGTAATCGCTTTTGCCATGCTAATGAATTTAACTGCTGCAGGTATAGCAGGTGTAACTATCCCTTTATTCCTTAAGAAAATGAATATAGATCCGGCTCTTGCTGGCAGTGTTATTTTAACCACGGTCACTGATGTGGTTGGAATTTTTGCGTTCTTAGGTACTGCAACACTGCTACTAGGTTAACAACTCTCATATTTTTCTGAATATAGCTTGCCGATTAAACAAAATAAATATTCGATCAATCGGCAATATAAACTAAAAACGCTTCTAGATTCTGTACTAACTAATTAACCTGAACTCGGTTTAAGAGATATTTAACGAGTTGAAATATAAGTAAAAATTATTTCAATATATCTCTAACTTGATAGTTTCTCTTAATTTAAGGAAAATTTCGCGTCAATAGCTGGCCTATTGCAAGAAAATTTAACGCAGAAGTAAGGAAAAATAGCTGCTAGAGAAACATTTATTAAGCCGAGCTCAGGTTAACTTAAATTAGTTACCCGCAACTTGCATTTCATCAAGAATAATAGAACCTGTTTTAATACTGCCTTTTAAATCGTAGTCAGAGCCAACAGCTACTAAATTTTTAAACATATCCGCTAAGTTCCCTGCAATAGTTACTTCAGAAACAGGATAAGCAATTTCACCATTTTCTACCCAAAAGCCAGCTGCGCCGCGTGAATAATCACCATTAACGACATTAACCCCTTGTCCCATTAACTCAGTAACTAATAATCCCGTGCCTAATGTTTTAAGCATTTGTTCGAAATCACCACCGTTCGCAGAAACTAACCAATTATGAATACCACCTGCATGCCCTGTGGTTTTCATGCCTAACTTTCTTGCTGAATAGCTCGTCAGTAAATACGTTTCTAAAGCCCCCGCTTTAATAATATCTCGATCAAGCGTGATCACGCCTTCACTATCAAATGCACTACTTGCCAATGCTTTTTTAATATGAGGACGTTCTTCAATGGTTAAAAACTCAGGAAAAATGGATTTACCCAAAGCATCCAGTAAAAAAGATGACTTGCGATATAAATTACCACCACTAATTGCTGCGATAAAATGCCCAAAAAATGTGTTAGCAATATCAGCACGAAACATCACGGGCACTTTACCCGTTTTTAATTTTTGAGCATGTAAACGTGATAATACTTCGATTGAAGCTTCTTTACCTACTTGTTGTGGAGCCTTTAATAAATTAAAGTCACGATTAACGGTATAAGCATAATCGCGTTGCATATCATCACCTTCATTCGCGATCATGACACAACTTAAACTATGGCGAGAGCTGGGATAACCGACTAATTGTCCGTGACTATTACCGTATACTTTGAAACCTTCAAAACAAGCCAACGTCGCTCCGTCTGAATTAGTAATACGTTTATCATAAGCTAAAGCAGTGTCTTCACACTCTTTTGCAATGGCAATAGCTTCATCTGTAGACAATACTTTTTCATGATGTAAGTCTAAATCTTCAGGGTTCATTGCTAACATTTCTTTATCTGCAAGACCTGAACAATCATCTACCGATGTATATTTAGCAATATTAACGGCAGCTTGTACTGCTTGTTTTAAGGCTTTTTCTGAAAGGTCGGCCGTTGAAGCACTGCCTTTTCGTCCTTGTTGATAAACTGTAATTCCTAAAGCGCCGTCATTCGTAAACTCAACTGTTTCAACATCACCTAAACGCGTACTCACACTCAAGCCTTGCTGACGGCTCATTGCGACTTCAGCCCCGTCCGCCCCTAGCGATTTAGCTAACGCTAAAACATCAGCAACGCGGCTTTCAACTTCTTCCATTTGTGTAGTGATGTTGTTTGATTCTGTCATTAGAATGGTTATCTCGTATAGTATCTTTATCGACTAAAAACCAACGGTTATTCGTTGGAAGTAATTTCGGTGTGGAGCCTCTCATACAGTTTGTTGTATAATAGCCACATCAATCGTTAAATTGCCTTATTATTATGCCCGAGTCTGCTGCTGAATTCGATGAAGAATTAAAAAGTAAATCAGAAATAAAACGTGAAATGCACCAAATGCAAGATTTTGCTTTGAAGTTGGTTAAGCTTTCAAAGCATCAACGCAGTAAAATTCCTTTCACAGAAAAATTTAAACATGAACTTGTTTTAGCCGATAAGATTCAAAATAAACACGAAGCTTTACGTCGCCATATTCGACATATGGCTAAAGTGTTATGTGAAATGGATTTAGAGCCGATTAATCATGCTTTAGATGTGATGGCAAATAAACATCAACAAGAAACCGCTAAGTTTGTACATTTAGAAAGCTTGCGTGATCAGCTCATTGAAAAAGGTAATGAGTTCATTGAGGAGTTGTTAAGTCAAAATGACACAATGGAGCGTCAAAAATTTCGTCAATTAGTCAGACAAGCAGCTAAAGAGAAAAAGCTTGAAAAAGTAGGTAAAGGTCATCGCGATTTATTTGCTTATCTAAAAGAGCACGTTGCTTTTTAGTTCATCAACATACAAATATTAAATAAGCCCTAATATAGTTATTAAGGGCTTTTTCTTTAATTAATTTTATCTTTATTTATAGTTAAAGCCTAAAAGCAAACGAATTAATCGTTCTAAGCAATATTTTCAGCCGGAAGAATACGCTCTCCGAGCTTATTAATGATCTCTACACACCGTTACATACTGCAACGATAGTCTTATCTTTTTTAAGTTCTTCAGGGATAATTACTCGCCCTGATTCTGATTTAATAACGCTACAGACTTGATGCTTTAATTCTAAAGCGGGATCACAATAATAAATAATGGTCACTACTTCAACTTCATTACAACTCATAAATAACCCTACGTCTTATTTTATAAAGCTCCATGCTTAAGCTTTATAATATAAATAACGATTTGCAACACCTAAAAAGCAGATAAAAAAAAACCTGAGTACAAGACTCAGGGCGATCAAATAAGATCTTTTTAACGCACCCTCAACTAGTGAGATCGGATATCCTTACGGATAAATTCATTTCAATAAATAATATGTCTTAGTCTTTTTTTCTCATTTTATGGCCTTTTAAGGCATAGAAAATAATGAATAAATAACTAGGGATCATCAGCGCATAAGCCCCCTGTGACCCCAAGCCAGCAACATTACCTAAACCGATAAGTAATGGGCCTAATGCGCCACCGGCAATACCCATAATAAGTAAACCTGATGCTGTTCCTGTTAAACGACCTAAGCCGCTTAACGCTAATGGCCAAATTGCTGGCCACACCATCGCATTGGCAAAACCTAATAAAGCAATACATAACAAAGGATCTGGCAATTCTGGCCCACCAAAAGGGACAAGTAATAGGTTTGAAATAATAAATGAATCGTTGCTACCAAATACCACGGCTGCCACAGTAATAATACCGGCAATACCAGACATAACTAATGCGTTTTGTTGCGACATATATTTTGGAATCAATGCAATACCTATTGCATAACCAATAAGCATGCAGGCCATGGTATATGAAGTCATCATTGAATAATCAGCAACGCCAATCGCTAAAGCATATGAACCAATAGTGTCAGCAGCTATAACTTCAACAGCAACGTATAATGCAATACCAATGACACCAAGAACTAAGTGCGGATGTTTTAGCGCTTCTCTTACTTCGCCTTTTGAATTTGGGTTTTCGTCTTCAAAAACTAAATCGGGTAATGGAGAGAATTTTGCGAAGGCAGCAAAAACAAAGATAAGTGCGGAAACAGCAATGTATGGTAATACTAAACTATTAGCCATCGCATCTTTTTGCTCTTGCGTTAATGCAACACCATCACCAGCTACAGCAGCGACAGTCACCATAGCAAATATAATCGGTACAATAACACCCGCAAACTTATTTAATAAACCCATAATACAAACACGTACCGCAGCTGAATCTTCAGAACCCATTTTAACTACGTAAGGGTTAACGGCTGTTTGTAAGATTGTTTGACCAACACCAATCAATAATTGCGCAAATAGAAATATTTCAATCATTTGTAATTTGGCTGCAGGAATATAAAGTAATGCAGAACTTGCCATTACCGCACAGCCAATAGCCATGCCATTTTTATATCCCACTTTTTTAATCAGCATTGCGGAAGGAATACCAGCAATAGTCACGGCGATGTAGAAAGAAGAAATGATAAAGGAAGCCTGAATAGGCGAAAGCTCAAGCATTTGCTGTAAAAACGGTGTGATAGCGCCGTTTAACCAAGTTATACAACCCAATATAAAAAACATTGAGCCAGCGAGCGTCATTGGTAACAATATGCTCTGTTTCTCGTTTGACATTGTCATATCCATCATTTCCTCAAATTTATCATTATTATTATAGGAGCATGTTGCTCAATTACTTTGTATAAACTGCTTGTCCACCTATCCATGTAGACTCAACATCAAGCTGCTCATTTAAAATAACAAAATCAGCTTGAGATCCAACTAATAGATTACCGCGAATAGCACCTTGATTGATATAATCAGCAGGATACTGACTTGCCATCCTAATTGATTCGTCTAGCTCAACACCAACACCAAGATGAGTATTTTTAACCGCTGTTGCCATATCTAAAGCTGCGCCAGCAAGTTCACCCGTAGTTGATGTTAAACGACCGTCATTTAAATAAACAGTTCTATCAAAAAATGAAAATTCTGTTTGATCCGTGCCAATAGTCGACATTGCATCCGTCACTAAAAATACCTTCCCTTGCGGCTTAGTTTTAATAGCAAGTTGCGCGGTTGAGTAATCGACATGATGACCATCAATAATAAT
>JAQWHO010000306.1 GCA_029249355.1 Thalassotalea sp. | reverse complement strand
TTTTGGGTGTTTTTTGTTTCTGTCCAAATCGCAGAAAGTGCTTCTTTTACTATAACGCCACCTAATTCACTTGCAGGTAAACCATCTTTTCGACCAATATTTGTTAAAACAATATCTTGAAGAACGGCACTATGTTCTTTGTTACCTAAAGCGGAAAGATCAACCGTCAAGGCTGTTCCTGCTAATATAATTTTACTCACACTTATTTTTGGCTCAGGTTTTGAACCAGCAGGCTCTTTTTCTGCTGTTTCTTCGTTAGCATCGGGAATATTTTTTTTGATTATATCTAATAGGTCTTTAATGTTTGATTCACCTGAACTGGTGAATTGCACAAAGGCTTTAGGATCTTTGATGACAATAGCATCAATAACAATTGGTTCTTTCGTTAAACTTTCTACATTAATATCTAAGGTGATCTCGCCTAATGTAAATGCGTGCGGATAGGCATATTGTTTAGGATTTTCTATGCTTAAACCTAAGATACTACCAGCACCATTTGTTAGCTGTATATCGACGGTGTTAACAGCAACCTTTTGTTCAGTGATCTGCTTACCGACAGTTTCAATTTGTAATTTAATAAATTCATTCAATGACCCTCCTGCTAAAAACCATAATGCTCCACCACAAGCGAGTAAAATAACCACTGCAATTGACGCTAATAATTTCATTTTTTATATCCTATAAAATGTGCTGAATGAGAAGAAAATAACGATTCAAATAATTATATATTAATAACATGGAAGTAAGGAAAAAAATAACAATCATAATAATTTAATGGTTTTATGGAGTATTTCATTTTATTGATATAAATACATTGCTTAGTAATTTTTAAGTTAAATATTACAATAGGTTGAAAATGTCACCTTTTATATTCTGTTTGTTTTTTATACGAAAAATCGATAGGTTAATTAATGTTTAAGCTACCTCGGTGTTATTTTTGTTCGACTTGCTTAAAAAGTGAACTTGAGATATAAAAGAGGAGTATAAAAAAGAACAATAATAAAAATAAATATAATAAATAGGGGAATGAGTTTTGTTTAACGTTAATAAAAAGCTCTGGTCATTTAATTTCGGTTGTATAATTGCATTTTCATTTGTTTGGCTGGTCAGTTTCGGTAATTCTGCACCGGTTCCTGAGCTATTACATCCACATCCATTTTTCATTTTAGATTATTACTCAGGTCTTGTTACTGCCTGTAGTGCGATTATGTTAACGGCTTTAGCTGTGATTATTATGGAGAAAGGGTTTAATCTTTGCGTGAGCGAACATCCTTTCTGGTTAATACTTCCCTCATTGTGCTTTGTCGCTTTAACAACTATTTCGGCATTCGAATTATTAACCACCATGCTTTACGCGGTTTTACCGGCACTTTTAGTGATGATTATCACTGCGGTTGCTTTTAGGTTATCAAAGCGAACGCTGAAAACTTTAGAATAAATATTATAAGCAATAATTTAAGACATTATAAAAAAGGCTTTGAATTATCAAAGCCTTTTTTGTTAGTCGCGGTTAACTTCTTTTGAACTGAATCTATAGTTTGCTGCTTGGTACATTGGTTGGACTAATATGTTCAACTGGATAACAACCAAGTATTTTAATAAAATTAGTTAACGGCGTTATTTCATTAATCGCTTCTTGTAACGCCATATTCTTAATGTTCGCTTCAACGTCAATATAAAACATTTCTTCCCAAGGACGACCTTGAATCGGTCTTGATTCAAGTTTACACATATTAATACCGTTGTTTTTCAATACTAATAAGCATTCAACTAAAGCACCTGGTTTTTGGCCTGTTGCTATGATGATAGCTGTTTTGGCAGGAATTTGTTCTGCAACATCGATGGGTTTACGGGCGACTAAAATAAAGCGACTATGATTTTCACTTTGATTAGCAATCGACTTTTGTAAAGCGCTGAGTTTATAAAGTTGTCCACCTTCTTCACTACCAATTACGGCAACAGTATCGTCTTGTAATTCTGCTGCTTGAGCCATCGCCTCTGCGGTACTTTCACAGTACTCAATACGAATGTTTTGTTGTTTATCAAGAAAGTTACTACATTGTGCTAAAGGTTGGCCATGTGCATAAAGTGTTTTAATTTTGCTGAGAGTGGTATTAACCGCCGTAAGTAAACAATGCTCAATCGGTTGAGTTATTTCGCCAACTATCGATAAATTGGTATGTTGTAAAACATCATAAACTTCGTTGATGCTGCCAGAACTAGTATTTTCGATAGGTAACATGCCGTAATCTACATGTCCTGATTCTACTTGCTGCATGATATCGGCAAAGCTTTGACAACCACATTCAATAATGTTCTCTGCTCGTCGAGAAAAGTAACGATGGCTGGCTAAGTAACTGTAAGAGCCTTTGTCTCCTAAAAATGCAACGCTAACCGTAGGTAATTCCATATTAGGATTGGCTAAAGTTTGTAGGTAAGCCTGTTGATTTAAAACTGAATCTTCGATGATCATTTGAAAAACACTGGTCACATAATGAGCATCTAATCCGTACTCTTTGCCTTGCTTAATCAAACGAATTAAAAGTTCTTGTTCACGTTGTTGATCGCGAACAGGGCGAACTTGATGCGCTTTACTTTTTGCTACATTTAACGTTAACGAGCGACGCTCTGCAAATAACCCTAATAGTTGTTGGTCAAGTTTTGTGATTTTTTCGCGTATTTTATCTAAATTTAATTCTTCGTTCACGGGACACCTATTATAAATGTTACTTGGCTGCTTTCGGATATCGACATTTTTTATTCGCCTGTTTCTTGTATGGCGAAATACTTTATACTTTTTTATACATAAACTTATGTTTTTGCATATAAAAAAACCTCCTGATGGAGGTTTTTATCGTGTAAATAACGACACTAACGCTCCCTACTTAGACAGTAGAAAGAAAAAGAGAAATTTAAAAGTGTGGTTAATATTTTTCATTCCATAACTTTATCTAGCTGAAGGGGATCTTTCAACCCTTTGTTTATACCATTTTAGTGAGCTTATGATAATTATTGCTATATATATCTGTATTTTACAACAGCCCCTAGATACATTGCCAAACAATAGTAAATGAGCAAAGAATACCAACGGCCCAAACTAGTGATCTAGCTGTCCCTTTATTATATAAATATAAGGCGTTATAAAATACTCTCGCAACTACATGAGTGATCGCGAGCTGTTGAATAAATTCACCTGTGTGATTCGTAGCAATAGCTAGCAAAATAGCAGGGGCAAAAATAATAACAGATTCAAATGCATTTTGGTGAGCAGCAAGAGCCCTTGCACCAAACCCTGTAAGTTTTGTTTGTTGGCTTCTAGGGTGATTGTTGTTGTAGCCGTCGAGTTTATTCATTGCTATAGCTACAGGTAACTTAGCAATGAAAGGTAATAGTAAAGCAATAAATAGGCAGATGATTAGTGTTGTCATAAATTTCTCTTAATATTTAATGGTTGTATTAATTATTGTGCTATTCAATTGTAACTTTAGTGTTAGTAGCTGAGCAGGGTTAAAGTATATTTTGTTTCACCGGGTAAAAACGCTGACGGTTTACCTTGCTCCCAATCTTGATGGCCAAGACCATAATAGGGGCTCCAAGGGTGACCCGCTTGACTGGTCGGCATATGTAATATTCCTGACTCTTCATGCCCAGGTGAAACTACCATTCTTTCTGAAGCGCCGAACGCTTTGCCTTGAACAAGTGGCATATAACTGTCACCCGGAAGTGCGGTGGCTGGCATGTTTAACCATGTTGATAAAAACGGTAGGCCATTGGTCATAGGATGACGAATATCCGTCGTGTTTTGTTGTCCCCAAGTGGCATCAGTTATCGGCTGGTTGATTGTCATATCTTGATAGGTTTTTTCAAGCGCGCCGATAATATAGTCTTGCCAGCTTTTGCTTTTATCCGTTAGAAAATGGCTGGGTTGTTTATTAATTAATTGCCATAAAGGTGTTTCAACTTGGTGGCGGATCGTATGAAAACTATAATTTTCATCTAACTGTGTTAATTGTTTATTTAATTCGCTAAAAATAGCATCTCTCAAATTGATTCTATAATTTCTGACAAATCGATAAGCGACAGAATCTGTTGTTGCTCTTAAATTTTCATCAGACAAAATCGCTTTGATTTCTTGCCATTTGTAAGTTAAATCAGCTGTTTGCTGAGTGTTATTGTTTTGGTTAAGTAGGTAATCATTAAGCCCTTTATCGGTAAGTACTTTTTCGACAATAAATTGCTGCCAACGTTTTAAAAATATAGCTTTATCGTCAAGTGCTATGGTTAATAATGCTTTTTCATCAAATGACTCTTTCGCGAATAAGTTATCTCTAATTTGCTGTGATCTTGCCCCTAATGCGTAGCCGCCATTGCCTAATTTTGCTAACATTTCACCACCGACAACTCGAGAATTTGCTGTCCATAACCGATGCTTTTGTGGATTTTTGACACTAGGATATTGCTCAGTGGTTAAATATCCTTGCCAGTTATTTTTTCCATCAGACCACGAGGTAGGTACTTCACCAAATGAGTTTGACTTTTGTGGAATAGGACCTGCAATTGTCCAACCTATATCGCCAAATTTATCACCTACCATCATGTTTTGTGCCGGAACCCCAGATTTACTGGCAATGATAAATGCTTGGCTAATATCTTTTGCTGATTCAAGTTGTTGAGCGTAAAAATTTACCGCCTGAATATCATGTGCTACCCATCGTAAAGCGAGCGATTGTTGTTTTTGATTTGAGCCAATAACTGGCCCCCAAATGGTTTCTTTAATGGTTATTTCTGCTGATGACTCACCTTTTACGGCTATCATTTGCTTATGGTAGGTGAAGTCTTTGTATCCATTCGGTGTAAGATACTGGGTATTATCTTCATTAGTTTCTAAAATAATAACATCATTCCAATCACCATAACTGTTGGTAAATCCCCAAGCTATATTGCCATTACTTCCTGTGACCATTAATGGCGTGCCAGGTAACGTTAAACCGGTAATTTTAATAAATTCATTATCATGCTCTTTATATTCGAAAGAGGCACGAAACCATGTGTTGGGTACACGGATACCAAGGTGCATATCATTGGCGACAATCGCACTGCCTGTACTACTAATAGCACCAGAAACTGCCCAATTGTTTGAGCCTGGAAAGTCTTCACTTGAATAATCTGTGTTAGCTGTAAGTGATTGTTTATTTGCTGGGAGTTTTTCAGTTGAAGAAGTCCAAGTTTTATCTGGAATCGGCGAAGACGAATATTGACTACCATCAATTGCCGCGTCCCAAATGCTGCCTTTGGGGTTTAAAAAGGCAAATATCGCAGGATCAAAAGTTGATTGAAGTAAACCTAAGGTTCTTTCTCGAGCACCATCTTTATACTGCAAATCTAAATACATACTGA
>JAQWHO010000305.1 GCA_029249355.1 Thalassotalea sp. | reverse complement strand
TGGTTTCGATGGAGGCACTACTCCAAATGGTGGTGATACGACTGATCCTATTGTTATTTCTTTATCTATTTCGGATGAACTTGTTACTGAGCAATCACCTGCCACAATAACGGCTACAGTTATGCAAGGGACAGATGCTATTGCTAGTGCAGTGGTGACATTTGAAACTACTTTAGGTGCTTTTGCACCTGAATCAGGAACTGCACTCACAGATGCTTCAGGTGTTGCGACCATTGTGCTTACTGCCGGCGATATTGCTGGTGCCGGAACTGTTACAGCGACAATAAGCTCTTCAGAAACCGCAAATATTGGTTTTACTACACAAGGCAGTAGTGAAACAATAGTTCGTTTGGGCAGTGGCGACCCATTTACTGAAGGTACAATTGAATTATCTTTAGAACAAATTTCAGCCGGAAGCACTACAACTATTTCTGTGTCTTTAGTTGATGATAATAATGAATTTTATACTGAAGAGGTTGATGTTACTTTTACTTCAGTTTGTGCTGAGGAGACTACACCTTCAGCTGAACTTGATTCAGTTCAGAAAACTTCAAGCGGTCAAGCAAGTGCCAACTATTTAGCCAAAGGGTGTGTCGGTGATGACACAATCACTGTTAATGCCATTATCAATAGTCAAAACTTGTCTGCTACTGGTGTTGTTCATGTTTTACCAGCTGATGTTGGTAGTATAGAATTTATTTCTGCTACACCTGAAACTATAGGTATTATTGGTACAGGAGCAGTAGGCGGTTCTGAAAGTTCAACAATTGTTTTTAAAGTATTAGATACCAACGGTAACCCTGTTAATAATCAAGAAGTAGATTTTGCGCTTAGTACCCAAACAGGTGGTATTACATTAATACCATCTAGAGCTTCAACCAATAATCTTGGTTTAGTACAAACGGTAGTCAATTCAGGAACAGTTTCAACAACGGTTAGAGTTGAAGCTACTGTAGTTGATAGCTCACCTACTATTTCTTCACAATCAAGTGTATTAGTGGTTTCTACTGGCATACCTGATCAAGATAGTTTTAGTTTATCAGCTGAATATTTAAACCCTGAAGGGTGGAATATAGACGGCTCTGAAGTGGTTATTACTGCTAGGTTAGCTGATGCTTATAATAACCCTGTTCCTGATGGAACTGCCGTTAGCTTTACTACAGAAGGTGGTTCAATTGAATCCTCTTGTGTGACTATTGACGGTGCCTGTTCCGTTAATTGGACAAGTCAATTTCCTCGACCTGAAGGGCATGTTTTAGGAGATGCGAATAACCCTAGTCATTTGCCTGAAGTTATTAACACTATGGGGCAAAAATATGGTGGTAGAGCAACAATCGTAGCTACTGCTATTGGTGAAGAGTCTTTTCCTGACTTAAATGGTAATGGTCGCTTCGATGAAAGTGAGATGACAGCCTTTGCAGGTAATGATGTAACGGGTAAGCCTTATGATCTTAAAGAAGCATATGCTGATTACAACGAAGATGGTTTTTATAACCCCGGTGAAATTGATGCATCTGAAGAGTCTGGTGGTGAATTAGAAGAGTTTTATGATTTTAATGATGATGCTGCTTTTACGCAAAATGATGGGAAATATAACGGTATTTTATGTTCTATACCTGCACATAGTGGCTGTTCTGAAAACCAAAAATCAATCAATGTTAGAGGGCAAATTGTGCTTGTTATGTCGGGTAGTGACGCTAATGTCGTTACATTAACTCCTGTCATTGATATCATTGGTGAGGGGTCAGGGACGGGCAGTATAATTGTTGCCGACTTGCATAATCAGCCGATGCCTTTTGGTACTAAATTAGAATTTAGCTCTACTGTAGGTAGTGTTATAGCTGGTGGTTCAGTTGTATGGGGAAGTGACGGTCATAATGGTGGTCAGCAATTCAATGTAGCAATTAAAGGAGAGACAGAAGCGAAATCTGGTTCTTTATTCGTTGAAATTACACCTCCTTCAGGACAAGCTGTTATTTATAGTGTAGCAACTGTAAATATTCTTTAGACTTATCAAACTCAAAATTAAAAGCCGTTCAAATGAACGGCTTTTTTTATGGAAAATTTAACCTGTTAATTCTTACCCATCTGCTGTATTAAAAACGCAGATATATCAACACCCACCTTTAATGTGGTTTCAGCACTACTGGCACCACGGCCAGAACTGTCTGTGAAAGGTGCTATTTCCATCATGTCTGCTCCTGTTATTGGGTATTGCTCTGCTAACGCTTTAATAATATCCATTGCTTCGTCAGGCGTTAAACCATCGGGTTCTGGTGTGCCGGTTGCAGAAGCATAGGCTTCGTCAATGGCATCAATGTCAAAGCTTACATATAACTCATCAATCGCTTGTTCTTTTAGTTGAGTTAAAATGTTCGCTATAATCGGTGCTACGCCATTTTCTCTAATTTCATGAGCCCAATGTTGTTTTACACCAAAAGAGCTTTCCCAGTGCTCTTTTGGTTTGCCGCTTGAGCGAATACCTATTTGTATTAGATGATTTTTCTCATGAAGGTCGTCTAAAATGTGTGTACACCACGAACCAAAACATAAATCTATGCCTAAACGTTCCACTAATAAATCAGTGTGTGCATCAAAGTGAATAATTGCTGCGCGTTTACCTTGTTTCTTTTTAGCTTGTAAATAAGCTTTTGTTAATGGGTAGCTAACAGAGTGATCACCACCAATACCGAAAATTCCTTTATCAGGAAAAACGGCATAAAAGTCGTGAAGTACATCTTCTGTAATCGTTAAAGGGCTCACTGCCAGAGGGCTATTTTTATCTTGATATAGTGCTTTACGGCAGTTAGCAATGGTTGGTTCATTTAAATATTTATCATGTAAAAGGTGAGGAATTACGCGAACGTCACCCATATCGAATACATTTAAACCAGAGTGCTGATTTAATAATGTTGAACGAACGAATAAAGGCCCCCAATTGGCGCCGCGTAAAATGCCGCCACCACAATCTGAAGCTATACCTAAAATTACCGCAGAAGATGAGTTAGGAAGGTTATCTAAACTGTCACGCCAAATAGATTCTATATTTTCAGTTTGTCCATAAAGCGACTGATGCAATTGCTCTTTTCGCTCTTTGGCCGTATTAACCGTAAAAACACCATTACCTGGTGGACATAAGCTTTGTTTGATTTTGTCTAAAAATAAAGACTGGGTTGTCATAATAATTCTCTTATATTTTTTTATGTTGTAGTTTTCTACAATCAGGGGTTGTGCGTTAGAAAATGTTCAAAATAGGTTGAAAATTTAATGCAAGGCTAAAAAATTAGTGCTTTAGCTCTTAATTTATCTTGAAAACTCGACTATGATTACGCCGAAAAAATATCAAAGCTATTATAACTAAAATATACGAATAGGTTAATTTATAAAAAATAATTGCTTGTCAGCTTGCTAATTTACAGATATATCTAATAGTAATTTCAGAATTCAATTAAATTTTAACATTATCGCGTTGTACTAAAGATTAAATATTACTCGCTTGTAAACTTATTAATTACGTTTATACAACTTATAAGATAATGAAACACTGATGTGTTAATCAGTAAATGTAGGGTTAAAAAAATATATGTCAAAATCTCTTGTAATTGTCGAGTCTCCAGCAAAAGCAAAGACAATTAACAAATATCTTGGGAAAGATTTTATCGTTAAGTCGAGTGTGGGTCATGTGCGTGATCTTCCTCATAGCAGTACCGGTAAAAAAGTAGCGGCTAAATCTCCTGCTGAAGTGAGAAAAATGGCGCCTGAGGCCAAAGCAAAATATAAAGCTAAGCGTGATAAACAAGCGTTAGTGAATAGAATGGGAATCGACCCTGAAAAAAATTGGCAAGCGACTTATCAGGTATTGCCCGGTAAAGAAAAAGTTGTCGCTGAATTACAAAAACTTGCTGAAAAAGCTGATACCGTCTATCTCGCAACCGATCTGGATCGCGAGGGAGAAGCAATTGCTTGGCATTTAAAAGAAATTATTGGCGGCGAAGACGATAAGTTTAAACGTGTAGTATTTAATGAAATAACAGAAAGTGCGATTCAACAAGCTTTTTCGACCCCTAGTGAACTAAGCATGCCAGGTGTTAATGCTCAGCAAGCCCGTCGATTCTTAGATCGTATTGTTGGCTTTATGGTGAGCCCGCTGTTATGGAAAAAAGTAGCGCGTGGTTTATCGGCAGGAAGAGTTCAGTCAGTTGCGGTTAAATTGGTCGTTGAAAAAGAACATGAAATTAAAGCTTTTGATCCGAAAGAGTTTTGGGAAATAACTGCTGATACTACAGCGCAGAATAAACAGGCATTAGTGTTAGATGTTACCCATCAAAACGGTAAAGCATTTAAGCCGACCTCTAAAAAAGATACGGATGCAGCGTTATCTATATTAGAACCTGCCAGTTATGCAGTGAGTAAGCGCGAAGACAAACCTTCTAAAAGTTCGCCATCAGCACCTTTTATTACATCAACCTTACAACAAGCGGCAAGTACGCGCTTAGGTTATGGTGTTAAGCGCACAATGGGCTTAGCACAACGACTTTATGAAGCAGGGCATATTACTTATATGCGTACTGACTCTACCAATTTAAGTAAAGATGCGGTTGAAATGTGTCGTGGCTATATCAGCAAAAATTTTGGTGATAATTACTTACCCGAACAACCAAAAACTTATGGCAGTAAAGCGAATGCCCAAGAGGCTCATGAGGCTATTCGTCCTTCTGATGTTAAGCTTGAATCAGCTTTTATTGAAAAGTTAGATGATGATTGTAAAAAGCTATATGACTTAATTTGGCGTCAGTTTGTTGCTTGTCAAATGACCGCAGCAAGGTACACGGTTAGCACATTGACTGTTAGCGCTGCTAGTTTTGATTTAAAAGCTAAAGGGCGTGTGATGCAATTTGATGGTTGGACTAAAGTTCATCCGCAATTATCAAAAGGCGATAAAGATACACACCTTCCTGATTTATCAGTTGGTGAAAAACTAACACTTGAACAATTAAATCCTTCTCAACACTTTACTAAACCACCAGCAAGATTTGGTGAAGCATCATTAGTAAAAGAGCTAGAAAAGCGTTCAATTGGTCGTCCATCGACCTACGCATCAATTATTTCTACCATTCAGGATCGTGGCTATGTTCGGTTAGATAAAAAGCGTTTTTACGCAGAAAAAATGGGTGAAATTGTTACAAACAGCTTATCAGGCAGTTTTGAAAAGTTAATGAGTTATGAATTTACTTCTAACATGGAACAAGAGCTTGATGAAATAGCTGGTGGCAATGCAGACTGGAAAGGTGTTTTAGATGAGTTTTATAAAAACTTTAAAAAACAACTTGTTCTAGCAGATCAACCGTCAGAAGACGGTGGTATGTTAAATAATGAGCCAGTATTAACTGATATCGACTGTCCTACATGTGACCGTAAAATGGGTATTAGAACCGCGCAAACTGGTGTTTTCTTAGGTTGTTCTGGTTATGCTTTACCACCCAAAGAACGTTGTACTAAAACAATGAATCTAACTGCTGGTGAAGAAGCAGTGAGTGTTTTAGCGGAAGATGCTGAAACAGAAGCGCTTATGGCGATGCACCGTTGTGATAAGTGTGGTTCAGCAATGGACAGTTATCTAATTGACGAAACAAGAAAATTACATGTTTGTGGTAATAACCCTGTTTGTGATGGCATTGAAGTTGAAAAAGGCGAATTTAAAATTAAAGGGTACGATGGACCTATTTTAGATTGTGACCGCTGTGAAGCACCCATGGAATTAAAATCTGGCCGTTTTGGTAAGTATTTTGATTGTACAAATGAGGAATGTAAAAATACTCGTAAGTTACTTGCTAGTGGTGAAGCAGCTCCACCTAAAGAAGATCCAGTTCAGCTACCTGAATTACTATGTGAAAAATCTGACGCTCACTTTGTTTTGCGTGATGGGGCAGCCGGTATTTTCTTAGCGGCTAATACGTTCCCGCGTTCGCGCGAAACACGTGCACCTAAAGTTGAAGAATTACAACGCTTTAGAGATAGAATTTCGCCTAAATTTTATTATTTAGCTGACGCGCCAGCGAAAGATCCTGAAGGAAACTTAGCCGTTGTACGTTATAGCCGTAAGAGCAAAGAACAGTATGTAATGACGGAAACGATTACTGATGGTGGAAAGCCTAAAGCGACCGGCTGGACAGCGACTTATGAAAATAATAAATGGGTTGAAACGTTAGCGAAGAAAAAAGTAGTGAAAGCCAAAGCTAAGCCTAAAAAGAAATAACTTATTAGTTATGAATAACCAAAAAGCACTCATTTGAGTGCTTTTTTTGTGGAGAATTTTAGGTATTTAAAGCTTGATATCATCAAGCTGAATTTATTTTTATCACTCTTCAGACCATTCTATTTCATCAATCACTTTTCGAGCTTGGATCAAGGTACAGTCTGTTTTAGCCATTAATTGATTGACTGTAATGCCGGTATTTTTTTTCGCAATACCAATTAACAGTTCGTGACTAAATTGTTGGCCATTTTGTTTTAACTTTTTTGCCACCCATAACCAACTCTCTTCGTTATTACTTTCAATAAGTGTGATGACTTGGTGAATTTGTTCTGGGGTTGCTGTTAACAACCAATTCCTTGAACGACCTATTCTTCCTAGCTCACAACCGACGTCGCGAATAATTGCTTTTATCGCGTACGCTTTCATAACACGCCTTAAAAATGAAGGCAGTGTGATGGTGGTCGTTTTAGTTTTATGGGTGAATCGTTTCATTTAATATGTTTTTAAGATGTGTTTTTAAGCCGTTCGATATTATTTTAATTATTTACCACCGGCTAAGTCAATATGACTACCTGTTACATAAGAAGCTTTATCGGATAATAACCATATAATTGCTTGGGCAACTTCTTCGGGGTGTCCGCCTCTTTTCATTGGAATATTTTCACTGACACGCTCAACTCTATTAGCTTCACCACCATCTGCATGCATTTCTGTGTAAATATAACCCGGACGAACACCGTTAACTCGTATGTTTTGATCTGCTACTTCTAAAGATAACCCTATCGTTAAAGTATCTATAGCGCCTTTGCTCGCTGCGTAATCAATATATTCGCCTGGAGCTCCTAACCTAGAAGCGGCAGAAGATACGTTAACAATTGCGCCTCCTTTACCTCCATGTTTAATCGCCATACGTTTTACCGCTTCTTTACAACATAAAATATAACCGATGACATTAGTATTCATTACTTGAGAAATACGCTCGGCAGATAAATTTTCTATAGAGGATTGTTGAAATAATATGCCTGCATTATTAACAAGCATAGTGAGGTTGCCATTAATATTATCAATTTCCTTAAATAATTTAATAATATCAGCTTCTTGAGATATATCAGCTTGAATAGTTTGAGCTGAGCCTCCATGTTTAATAATATCTTGGACAACACTTTGAGCCGCTTTGTTATTTTTGTGATAATTCACGACAATATGCAAGTCTTGTTGAGCTAGCAACTTTGCAGTTGCAGCACCAATGCCTCGACTGGCTCCTGTGATCAATGCAATATTATTTTTCATGCTTTTCCTAGCGTTAACTATTGATAAATATCATTGTATTTAAAAATTTAAACAAGTTACTTTAGCATAATCAAACCTAGTAACTTTATAAATATAGGAAGAAAATTAAGTGTGCCAATAACTTTGAGATTGCTCACTTTAACAGTGATTTATATGGCTGAAAATATTAATCAAGAAATGGTAAAACCCTCAAACCTTCCACATAAAACAATCATACGTATTGTTTTAAAAGGTTTTATGGACATGATGCCGTTAAATTTAGCGGTTATTCCATGGGGAATATTATGTGGATCACTTGCAATTCAACGTGATTTTTCTGTTTTAGAAGCATTATTAATGCCTTTGATTGTTTTTGCTGGTTCCGCACAGTTAGTAGCGACTGAATTAATTGGTGGAAATGCACCATTAGCTACAATTTTATTTACTACTTTCATCATCAGCTCACGTCATTTTCTTTATGGACTTGCGTTAAGAGATAAAATGAAAGTTCTACCTAATAAGTGGCGTTACCCGCTAGGCTTTTTATTAACAGATGAACTATTTGCGTTATCAACCAATACTAAAGCTTTTAAAGGCAAAGTAAGGCTGATTTATGCGTTAGCATCAGGCGGAAGTTTTTATTTATGCTGGTTAATGTGGAATATCATCGGTATTTTTGCTGGTAGTTATTTACCTGATTTAACTTCTCTAGGCCTAGACTTTGCTATTGCAGTGACGTTTATCGCCTTAGTCATTCCTTCTATTAAAAATATACCTATTCTTATCACCGTTATCGTGTCTGGTTTGTGTTCAGTGGTTTTTAAGTTATTAGCTTGGGAATTAGATTTAGTTTTTTCTGCCTTATTAGGAATGCTCGCAGGTTATTATGTGCTACGTTTTCAACAGAAAGTAAAACCATCAAATAAGGTAGATAGCGCATGACATTAACGACTATTTTTTTGATGGCTATGATCACATTTTTAACCCGTTATTTGTTTATCCATCCCAAAATTCCCCTTCGATTAAATGCAAGAATGGTCAGTTTCTTAAGCTTTAGTGCTCCAGCGGTATTAACCGCGATATGGGTTCCTATTATATTTATTCGAGAGGGCGAATTAGCGTTATCAATAGCTAATCCTTATCTTATTGCTGCAACTGTTGCTGTCATTCTAGCGGCGAAAAAGGCGAATATTTATTTGATATTAATTGCCAGCGGCTCGTTATTTGTTTTTTTGAAAATGATGTTGTTACCATAGAAAGCTCTAAACAAGAAAGCTATCAATATTAGGCATCTAAACTGACTTTAGAATACTGAATAAATCATGTCAGTAGATTCCGCTGTTTAGTCTTATAAAATATTCATATTACTGCTGAAATGTCTATTTAACATCTATATTATACCGTTTAACGATTAATGAGTGGATATCACTTGTCATCACCATTTAATAGCTTTTATTATGAAAGCGAGACTTATTATGAGAACAATAATTAAATGAATATTAAAACAAATTTTAAAACAACATTATCCAGTATTGCCATTGTTACCGCGGTTGCCTTCTCTTCTGGAAGTATCGCTTTTGAAAAAGAGAAATCGGCAGAAAAGAAAAAACAAACTTCTAGTTGGTTAAGTCTTTCTGAAAAAGAATTGTCAGCCGTAGAAGCCTACGGTGAAGAATACAAAGATTATATTTATAAAACACCTACCGAGTTAACCTTTGTTACTGAAACTATTAAACGTGCAGAAAAAGAAGGGTTTAAACGTTTAACTGAAAAAAGTAATTTAAAACCCGGCGCGCGTTTTTATGATGTGAACCGTGATCGTACTATTTCGTTGATCGTGATAGGAAAGAATAAACTGGAGCAAGGTGTTAGAATTGTTGGCGCACATATCGATTCCCCTCGATTAGAGCTAAAAGGTCGTCCGGTTTACGAAAAGCAAAAATTTGCGATGTTCCAAACCTATATTCATGGCGGCATTAAAACCTATCAATGGGTGAATATTCCTTTAGCGTTAGTTGGTCGTGTAGATAAAAAAGACGGTTCTGTTGTTAATATTTCCGTAGGTTTTGAAGAAAACGATCCTATTTTCTTAGTGCCTGATTTAGCACCTCATGTTGATCACCCTAACCGAAAACGTACCAGTCGTGACGTTATCGGTAAAGAAGAATTAGATGTAATTGTTGCTGCTAAGCCAGAACTTGATACCAAAGTTAAAGATATTGTTGTCAGCTATTTAGCAAAAGAATATGGTATTTCTGAAGAAGATTAAGTCTCTGCAGAGCTTGCTTTAGTCCCTGCTACTAAACCGCGTGATGTAGGCTTAGATCGCAGTTTGATTGCGGCTTATGGCCAAGATGATAAAGCTTCTTCAATTGCTGCAGTAAAAGCTATTATTGAACAAAAGACACCAGAATATACTTCGATTGCTTATTTAGTAGATAACGAGGAAGTAGGGAATATTAATAATACGGGGGCAAGTTCAACTTATTTGGTCGATTTATTAAGTGGTATGTTGTACAACCAAAAAGGTGATAAGTATAACGATTATCAGTTACGTAAAGTGTTACGTAATACCAAAGTTATTTCTGCAGATGTAAACCCGGGTGTGAATCCAACTTGGTCAAGCGTTTGGGAATTAGGAAATGCGCCACGTTTAGGAAACGGTATTAATTTAAAACTTTACGGCGGTGGTTTTAACGCTAACTCTGAATATATGGCTTGGACGCGTAACTACTTAGATAACAATAAAATTAAGTGGCAAACGTCTACCTATAAAGGAAAAGCTTCTGGTGGAACTATTGGCAGTGATTTATCGAATGATAATATGGAAGTGATTGATTTTGGCGTACCTATTCTTTCAATTCATTCTCCTTATGCTGTAGGTTCAAAAGTAGACTTATATTCTTTATATAAGGCGATGTCAGCATTTTATAGGGAAAAGTAAATGCGTTATTTAAAATGAAAAAAAACCGCCTGTTGGCGGTTTTTTATTTTCTGATTTTGACTTTGATTCTTTATTTAAAACTGAAACTAAAACTAAAACTAAAAATCCAGAAAATTAGCTTTGTTCTAGTGCGTTTTTAGAAAATACAGGGTTAGCATACATGGTTAAAAGCCAATGTTTTTGCTCTTGTGTTAAGTCACTTACTCGTGCATTAAGAGCATCATTTAGTTTTATAGCATTCGTCGTATCACTGAGTTGTTGATAAGCAGTAGTATTCGTTGGATACAGTTTGTAGTTATTAATAATTTGATTATCTATGGCTCGTGCTATCGCTTTGCTATCTTCAAACTCACCTTGTATAGGCTGACAAAAAGTGACGTTTACTCTTCCTTTCTGTCCTAAGATACCTTGAGTAATACTTTTTAAGTCTTCATTTTCTTGTTTTTGATAACTTCCAGTGGCTTGTCTTTCAGCAAGTTCTTTGGCTTTATCATGATCACAAGGATCAAGTTCATAAGAAATAGCAACGGGAACAATGTTTAAATCAGCAAGGTAATCAGCAATCGTTGTTTCTTTATCTTTATTTAACAGCAACATAGATATTAACGCGGCATTGGTTTTATCAATACCATCTTTTGCTCTACCTTCCTTTTGAGCGATCCAAATGTTTTGCTTTTTTTCCGTCAAACTGTGGTGGATATAACTCGATAATTGTTTTGATGCCGTTAACATGGCTCGTTTAGTTTTTTCGCTGCGCTTAACAATAAAGCTTTTATTTATTCGCATTAGATCAGCCACCCACTCTTTATGCAATAAATTATCGCCAACAGCTGCTTCAACCGTATCCATATTATTTTTATGCAGTGCGTAATTCACTAATGCGGCATCTAAAACAATATCTCTGTGATTACTAATAAATAGGCAAGGCTTGGTTTTATCAAAATTATCTAATCCGTCATAAGTAAAGCCATTGGTACTTGTTTTAATGATTTTATCGAGATATTTGGCGACTTCATTTTGAATATCTTCAATGCAATGAATGCCTTTAAGGCGATATTTGAAAGAGAGTTTAACTAAAAAATTCGCTAAAGCGGGAACATATTTTTTCAAAAAAGGAAGTGAAAATTGTGCAACAGATTCTTGCAACTCTTTTTCATTGATTAATTTATGGAGTACTTGATTTACCTCATCATCTCGATAAGGGCGAATATCGTCAAACATTGAAGATCTCTAATTAAATGCTCATTAGCATAAGGATTAAATATTACTTTATTATTATATAGTAAAAGAGTTTTTAAGGGGAATAGGGAAGTAGGAATTAGCTGATAATTGTTGCCGTTTCAATTAGCTCTGGGGAGATAACTAATTAAAACGGCATTTTTTTCAAATGAGATTATAAAGAGGCGATGTCGTTGATACTCACATGACCTTTAGTGCGACCACGGTTAAGTAGAGCATTCATCTTATTTGGAGCTTTGCCATGTTTTGTTACAAAGTCAGTAATGTTTTGTTCGTTACATTTTATGTTATAAACAACGTATGAATTGCTTAGTCTAGATTCTTTAATTGCTTTATGCATTGCAATTCGACTACCCGATGCTGCTGCCATACATAATTCAGTTGAAATACTATTGTTTTTAGCAACAAGTGTTGATGCGTTTGCGATGCCAACTAATGATAAAGATAAGGTTAAAGTGGTTAAAATTTTAGTTACTGTTTTCATAATGCTTCTCCTGTGAATGCTTGTAGAGTGTATTGCAGTCATGATGCCAAAGTTTATTTTTATATGTATATCAATTGTTTATGATTTTTACGAGTGCCGACTCACCTTTTATCTAAAGTATGCTTTATTAAAATGTGGTCAAATTGACTAATTTTTAGTTTTGATTTTTAGCTTTGCGTTATTGTTTTGAAGTAATGTTAATAGAGTGAATAATTAAAAATTTAATTAGCTCGAAAATAAGCCATTTTGTATGCTTTATACGATTTTTTGGCTTAATGGTAAGCAGTTAACGTTAAGTAATAGGGGAAATATAAATTGATCATATTAGAAACAAAGCGATTAATATTAAGATTACTGACTGATAGCGATCAAAATATGATCTTACAATTGTTAAATGAGCCTGCATTTATTGAAAATATTGGCGATAAGGGAGTTAAAAACTTAGCTGACGCCTTAAATTATATTTTAACAGGACCACTTAACATGCAAGAGTCCTTGGGATTTTGTTTATATTGTTGTGAATTAAAAAATAGTGGCGAGCTTATTGGTTTATCCGGTTTGATTAAAAGGGAAGGTATTGAACATCCAGAGGTTGGTTTTGCTTTTTTAGCAAAGCATTGTAAAAAAGGTTATGGTTTTGAGTCAGCTAGTGCAGTGGTGAAATATGCAAAAGATGTGTTACAGATAGAAACGCTGCAAGCAATATGTAACCCTGAAAATATTGCCTCATCTTCATTATTAACTAAACTTGGGTTTCATTTTAAAAAACAGCTATTGCATGAAGTAAGTACGCAAAAAATAAACTTATTTGAACGGGGTAATACTCCCTAGTTTACTTTATCTACTTATAAATTATTATGTATAAATTAATATCTATAAATCCATAAACATTCATATAGCCTTGTTAATATTTACTAAGATAGTTTTATTAACGTTAAGTAATATAGATAAGTAAGCAAATAATACAGTTAGATAAAAATTGATTTGCAGATAAATTAATATATTTTTGTTTTAAAAATAACCGCTTGATGATTTTTATCAAGTTTTTCACTTATTATACTTGCGTTTTTTGCCTTTTCACCCGAATCTTAGTATGAGCAACAACAAAAAGGAAAAGCTATGAAAATAAATCTTTCTGGTCACCATGTCGAAGTTTCAGATTCTATTAGAGAACATATCGAAGAAAAGTTTTCAAAAATCGCCACTCATTTCCCCACTCTTATTGCATTAGACGTTATTGTTTCATTAGAGCATGGTAAGCATCATGTTGAACTTAGCACTAATTACGAAGGATTAACTGTTTCAGTTTCAAGTGATGATCCTGTTATGTATCCTGCAATCGCTAGCGCGGCTAAAAAGTTAGATGCCGCACTTAAACATAGAAAAGGACAATTAAAAGCAAACTTACACGCAAAGCCAGTTTCAACAAGTCCTGATATAGCGCATGAGAAAGTACAATCGTTAAATCTTAGTTAAAATAGTTAAAATAGTTAAAATAGTTAAATTAATTTATTTTTCATATACAGGAAACAGGGACTTAGGTTCCTGTTTTTGATCCCTGTTTCAGATTCTTGTTTTAAGTTCTTATTTCAAACCCTTGTTTCAAACCTTTATTACAAAACTTAGTAGAGTTATTTTTTTATGTCAGAGTTAACTATATCAAACAGTGTTGAACTTACATTTGAAGATATCGAACTTAATGCAATTAGAGCTCAAGGGGCGGGTGGGCAAAATGTAAATAAAGTTTCATCAGCAATTCATCTTCGATTTAATATTCAAAAATCTTCATTGCCAGATTTTTATAAAGAGCGGTTATTAGCGCTTAAAGATCAACGCATAAATAATCAAGGTGAAATAGTACTTAAAGCGCAACAATATCGTACTCAAGAGAAGAATAGAGCAGATGCGATTGAACGTTTAGTTCAGATCATTAAAAGCGTGGCTGTCGTACAAAAAGTTAGAAAAGCAACTAGACCAACAAAATCATCAACTCGAAAAAGGCTTGATGGTAAAACCCGTCGTAGCCAAACGAAAACTCTTCGCACAAAAGTCAGTTACTGAGTTAAATCACTTTTTAAAATCTAAATAATTTAACCGCCTGACGCTACAATTTTTGTAGCTATTTATTATGTCATTGTGTATCGTCATCTCTTTGCTACAAAATATGTAGCGACATTGTGCTTTCAAAATATTAAGGATTAATATGTCAACTCCTTTACCTGGACAATCTGTTAGGGGTTCTAAAACAGGTAAACCTATTATGGCTTTACTCGATTTATTAGGGCGAACATGGTCGTTAGGGATTATTTGGAACTTATCAAATCAAGTGCTTACTTTTCGTGAACTGCAATCACTATGTGACGGAATTTCTCCCACTTTACTTAATACTCGCTTAAAAGAATTACGAGTGACTAACATCATAGAAAAAACCGGTAAAGGCTATGCATTAACGGCTATTGGTGAAAAGCTATTACTATTAATTTATCCGATGGGTGATTGGGCAACTATGTGGCGAGATCATTTAATAGCGCTGAAAGGAAGCAGTAATGATGGATGATTTGTTTTTTACCCAGATGAAATTAGATAGAAAAAGTAGCGAACGAAAATCTGAAGTATGGCTAAAAGATCGAATAGTTGAGCAAAATTCAGTTTTCATTCCTATGTGGAAAGGGAGTTACTTTTTTAGTTCATCTCATTCGGTAGGTGAAAGTTCGAATAAAAAATCAACGGTTGAATTATCAAATTATAAAGAAATTTCTCAATGTATTATTCAAAAAAACTTAGCAATTGAAGAGTTCATCTATTTCTTAGGTGAGACTAAACCTTGTGAAAATAAAACTGAAGAAGCTACAACTATTAAAAAAGCGATTAAAAGTCAGCAAGAATATTCTGCTGTTTTTGCAGTTGAACTATCTATGTTATTTCCTGATATAGAAAATATTATTTGTGGATTATCTACATATCTAAATAGTAACGTTGAGTTAATTGGTTTTCGTTCGAGTCTTGCTTTTGTCGATAATGTAAAAGCATCAATGCTTGGCTATGGCCGTGCACTTTCTCATTGGCATTTAAGCGCACAATTTTGTGGTTTTTGCGCGGCTAGAACATTGGCTAAGGAAGGAGGGCATAGTCGAATATGCCAAAATGAACATTGTCAAAAATTAAGCTTCCCTAGAACGGATCCTGTTGTGATCATGCTAGTTGAATATCAAGAAGAAGATCAGCCAATTAAATGTTTATTAGCCGGTCATACAAGATCTCCAGATAACTTATTATCAACCATTGCTGGTTTTGTTGATCCTGGAGAATCATTAGAGCAAGCGGTTATTCGTGAAGTTTATGAAGAAGTGGGTCTTGAAGTTGAACAGGTTGAGTATATGGCGTCACAACCTTGGGCATTTCCAAATTCATTAATGGTGGGTTTTTATGTTAAAGCCAAAACTAATACTATTAATATTGATACAGAGGAAATTTCTCGTGCTCATTGGTTTACGACTCAAGAAGTTGAAAGATTTTCTGAATGGGGAGAGACTGGCGATAACTTTCAGATCCCGCGGCAAGAGTCGATATCTCGCTATTTAATTGATCACTGGCTTGCTAGAAACAATTTGAAATAACATTATCTCACTTTATTGAAATTATTCCCCAAAATTAATGTTTTGATAAATGAATTCAAATAAAAAGTTTTAATAAACTTACCCCGTTTCGCGAAAAATCGGTTGACCATAAAGCGGCATTAGCCAAAATAAAAGACGTGTTAAGGAACGTTGGCGTTTTTATCATCGTTGAGCATGTTGGTGTGGTGGG
>JAQWHO010000304.1 GCA_029249355.1 Thalassotalea sp. | reverse complement strand
ACGCGACTAATCCCAGTTCATGTCAAAATCAGCGTCAGAACGAAGATCAAAACCAGTTTGATATCGTCATTGCTGGCGGTGGCTTGTCTGGAACATTGTCGGCGTTAGGCTTAGCTTCGCTTAAAAAAGTGGATGGCTCATCATTATCTATTGCAATTATTGAAGCAAACGATATTCATCAAACACCAAAACTCAGCTTTGATTCTCGCGTTTTGGCACTTTCGCATGGCAGTGCTGAATATTTAAAGTCATTAAATGTTTGGCATGAAATAGCTGAACGAGCAGCGCCGATAAAAAATATTCATATTTCTGATCGCGGTCATTACGGCAAAGCACGACTTGCTGCACAAGACCATCAAGTGAGTGCGCTTGGTTATGTCGTTGAAATGTCCTTACTAGGTAAAGCGTTTTTATCCGAATTATCTGAAACAACTCAAGGTGAATCAAAAAATATCAGCTGGTTTTGTCCTGACCATATTACAGATATCGAGTGGCAAAGTGAGTCAGTGAATATCACCTTAAATTCATCACAACGATTAAAAACAAAATTATTATTAGCGTGTGATGGCGCGCAATCTACGTGTCGCCAGTTTGCTAATATATCTTCGAGTCATCAGCCTTATAATCAATCGGCGCTTATTGCCAATGTGAGTATGGCAAAACCTCATAACAATATTGCTTACGAACGTTTTACAGAGTTAGGACCTATTGCGATGCTGCCGCTAACGGATAACTCAGAACAAAGTCATAAGTGTTCTTTAGTGTGGACGTTAACACCAGAGCAAGCTGATGAAATAAAAGCGTTAGGTGATAATGCCTTTAAACAACATTTAGAAATCGCATTTGGCAGTTGGTTAGGCAGCGTTGAAAAAGTGGGGGAAAGGGTTACTTATCCGCTTAACTTAGTACAAGCGAATGAACAGGTTTACCATCGCATGGCGTTAATAGGCAATGCATCACATACGATTCACCCTATTGCAGGCCAAGGATTCAATTTAGGCTTACGAGATGTTCAGCAGTTATGTGAAACAGTAAAAAATAATATTGAGCAAGGTCTCGACCTCGCTGACTTTAGTTCATTGATGCGTTATGCGGTTAAACGTAAAACAGATCATCAGCAGGTGATTACTTTGACAGATTCATTAGTCACACTCTTCTCAAATGATTTACCGCCTTTAATTGCTGGACGAAACATAGGTTTAAAAGTGCTCAATTATTTCACTCCGTTGAAGCAGCGTTTAGTTGATAAAACCATGGGTTACTAGTGTTAAGTTATTGCTAGGTTAATGCGGGACTTATACGAAGTTAAGGCGAAGGTAATGAGAAGTTAAGTCAATTTTAGCTTTGCCAGAATATAAACAAGAAAAAATGAATATAAGTAATAAACAGATGAATGTGAAAAATAATGCAAAAATTTGATGTCTTAATTGTTGGCGGCGGCATGGTTGGATTAACAACCGCGTTAGCTATTCGTAAAAATAGTTGCTTGAGTGTTGCTATTATCGACACGCAATCTTTAGCTGAGTTATCTGAGCAGCATGATGTTCGCGTGAGTGCTATTAATAGTGTGAGTCAGCAATTATTTGCTAAACTTGATGTTTGGCATGATATTCAAAACAGTCGTATTCAACCGTATCAACATATGCATATCTGGGATAAGTCGGGTTATGGTCATATTGATTTCGACTTAACTGATTTATCTGAACGTGAGCATAAAGGGCAATTAGGTTGGATCATTGAAAACAACATTATTCGTCAAGCTTTATGGAAAAAAGCCGAGCAAGACGCAGGTATTCGCTTTTTTACTGAAGAAAAATTAACGAATATAGCGATGGGCGATAGTGAAGTATTTGCGAGTTTTTCAACTTTACCACCTATTACCGCTAAATTAGTGATTGGTGCCGATAGAGCTAACTCTTGGGTACGTCAGCAAATGAAAATGTCATTAACGTTTCGTGATTATGACCATCATGCCATCGTGGCAACAGTAAAATGTTCTCAAGGTCATCAAAATACAGCATGGCAGGTGTTTTTAGATACAGGACCTTTAGCGCTTTTACCTTTATCGGAACCCGGTAAAACTAAGCAAACGTTATGCTCAATTGTTTGGTCTACATCCCCTGATGAGGCTAAAAGATTAACATCATTATCTCCTGATGATTTTGCTAAAGCACTCACTGCCGCTTCTGATGGAAAATTAGGTAATGTTTCATTAGAAAGTGACCGTTTTAGTTATCCGTTAACGATGCGTTATGCACAAAATTTCATTAAAGATCGTGTGGTGCTAGTGGGAGATGCCGCACATACTATTCATCCTTTGGCAGGTCAGGGGGTTAATCTTGGTTTATTGGATGCCGCGGCAATCGCTCAAACATTGACGGAAACGTTATCAAAAACCGATATAAGCAACTTGCACTCAAGCAAGCCGCAATGGCTTTGTTCTATTAAATTGAAACAATATGAGCGTTGGCGAAAAGCTGAAGCGGCTGAAATGATCGCGGCAATGGAAGTCATTAAACAAACGTTTACACCGCAAAAAGAGCCTGTAAAACTTTTACGCGGGATTGGAATGAGTATAGTTAATCAAATAAAGCCGATTAAAAATGTGATGATTAAACAAGCGCTAGGTTTTAAGAGCCATTTACCTAACTTGTCTAAAGTGATTGATTAATCAACCTGAGCTCGGCTTAATAAATGTTTCTCTAGGAGCTATTTTTCCTTAGTTCGGCGTTAAATTTTCTTGCAATAGGTCAGCTATTGACGCGAAATTTTTCTTAAATTAAGAAAAACTATCAAGCTAGAGATATAATTAGATATTTTTTACTTATATTTCAAATGGTTAAATATCTCTTAAACCGAGTTCAGGTTAATTACTTTAAATTAATGCTCAAACTTGTTTTTCAGGTTATCAACTAAAAATATACTGGTACTTTCTTTAATGGCACAACGAATAAACTCTGGAAGATATTTAGCGTTTTTCACATATTCATCGGCATCAAAAGGCTCAATGGTATCGTCTTTTGAAAACTGTGCTTCTAACGCATTAGATAGTTTTTCAATAATATGCTCAGGTATAGCTAAGCGTGTTGCTAACATGATTAACTTTGTTGCTTTATTCGCGCTTAAATCCCGCAAAAAAAACATATCGTAAACGACACCTTGCTTAGTGACTCTATTAGCATCAATAATATATTCAGCAACAGCGATAGCGACGAAAGTAAATTTAGTTTTTTGATCTAAGGTATTGTTTAACCAAATAATGATTTTTTTATTTTCATCTTCACCGATTCTACATAAATCTTGAGAATTCTCTTCCATTCTTATTTTTATATCGAGCGTTTGGCAAATGCTTTTTAGATCAACCGTATCATCAACAGTTGCTGACTGAATTAAGCTATGTACGCCAAAAGCACTCATTTACCTTTCCTTCTTTGTCATGACTTAGTGTTATCAACTCAGATAATTATTTAACAATTTTCTTTCAATATGAATATTTTAGCATTTGATAAACGTTTATTACATTTAATGGCTAATTATTTAAAAATAACAACTCAAGGTTAGTGCTAAACCGCTTTAATTTAACTATAAAATATATTTTAATCATGTTTAAGCGAATATATTGCCGTGGATAGACTTTAATAATAATTAATTTTGAATATTATTTTTTTAAGTGCCTATCTTTAAAATTATATTTCGATATATTTATTTAAGCGGTTTTATATTTGGATTGTGGTTGTTTAGTTGTTGAATCAACAGCTGATGCTCGTTATAATTAGTTCAGAATTTTGTAAAGAATCGACTTTTAACCTTAACTATAAGGCTATTGAGTCAAGACAAATAACTGAAAGTGGAATGTTACGATGACAAATAAAACCGTATTACATGCTAAGCACATTGAAGCTGGCGCAAAAATGGTTGATTTTCACGGTTGGGAAATGCCAATAAACTATGGTTCTCAAATAGAAGAACATCATGCCGTTCGCCAAGACGCTGGTATGTTTGATGTTTCACATATGACCATTGTTGATTTACATGGTAATGACGCCAAAGCTTACTTACGTCGTCTTGTTATTAATGACGTTGCAAAGTTAGAAGTTGCAGGTAAAGCCCTATATACCGGTATGTGTAATACTGACGGTGGTGTTATCGATGACTTAATTATCTATTACTTTTCAGACACTGATTATCGCTTAGTGGTTAACTCTGCAACGCGCGAAAAAGATTTAGAGTGGATGCACCAACAAGCAACCGGTTTTGATATTTCTATTATTGAAAGACCAGAATTTGCGATGATCGCAGTGCAAGGGCCACAAGCCAAAGCTAAAGTAGCGACCATTTTATCTGCTGAACAAAATCAAGCGATTGAAGGCATGAAACCATTTTTTGGTGCTCAAGCTGACAGCTTATTTATCGCGACTACCGGTTATACCGGTGAAAATGGTTATGAAATTGTTGTTCCGCAAAATGAAGCGGCAGATTTATGGCAACAATTATTAGATGCTGGCGTTAAGCCTTGTGGTTTAGGTGCGCGTGACACTTTACGTTTAGAAGCCGGCATGAACCTTTATGGTTTAGACATGGACGAAACTGTTTCTCCATTAGCCGCGAATATGGCTTGGACTATTGCGTGGGATGATGAAGAACGTAACTTTAATGGCCGTGAAGTATTAGCGAAACAACGTGCTGCAGGTGACCAATTAAAATTAACGGGTTTAGTACTTGAAGAAAAAGGCGTATTACGTACTGGTCTTAAAGTATTATCTGTTGATGAAAATGGTAATACTGGTGAAGGTGTTATCACTTCAGGCACATTTTCTCCTACATTAGGTCATTCAATTGCTATGGCTCGTGTGCCTCGCAGTGTTAAAATTGGTGATACCGTTGAAGTTGAAATGCGTAAAAAGTTGGTGAAAGTTAAAGTCGTAAAACCAAGTTTTGTTCGTAACGGAAAAAGCCAGTTGGATTAATTTTAAAGATGCTCTATATTCTGTATTTGAGTAGAGCATGTAATCGCTAAGCAAGCTAAATTTAACTAAATTTAATAAATAATTAATAAAATATTAGGAACCAAAAAATGAGCAATATTCCTTCAGAATTAAGATACGCTACATCACATGAATGGGTACGTAATGAAGGTGACGGTACTGTTACTATTGGTATTACAGAACATGCACAAGAACTTTTAGGCGATATGGTATTTGTAGAGTTACCTGAAGTTGGCGAAAATGTTAGTACCGGTGACGATGTTGCTGTTGCTGAATCAGTAAAAGCGGCGTCTGATATTTATGCTCCTGTTTCTGGTGAAGTTATTGAAGTAAACGAAGATCTTGAAGATTCACCTGAGCTTGTTAACTCAGATGCATTTGGCGACGGTTGGATGTTTAAAATTAAATTAGATGACGCAAGTGAAGTTGAAGCGTTATTAGATGCTGAAGGGTATGCAAACTCTATCGACGAAGACTAATTTTCGGTCACATTTTGCTTTGATTCTGCGTTGTTTTTGTTATTCGCCTACCTCACTTAGCATACTAAGCTCAGTAGACTTATAACTTCAACAGCCTTGCCTACAAGCAAACTGTTTACGAAAACTATTTTTAAGCCTCAAACTAAAATTGTTCGGGGCTTTCTTTTATTTTACTGTATTTATATATGATAAATACTCACTGAAGAAGCTGTATTATGACTACTCAATCACTTTCTGAATTAGAGCAAAATCAAGACTTTATCCGTCGTCACATCGGACCAAATGCCGAGCAAACTCAAGCCATGTTAAATGACATTGGTGCTGAGTCAGTTGACGCACTAATCAATGAAATAGTTCCTAGCGATATCCGTTTAGCTGATTTACCCGCGATTGAAGAAAGTAAAACAGAAGTTCAAGCTTTGGCTGATTTAAAAGCTGTTGCGAGCTTAAATACAGTGAATGATACCTATATTGGTTTAGGTTATTACGGCACATTAACGCCGAATGTTATTTTACGTAATGTTTTAGAAAATCCCGGTTGGTACACGGCATACACGCCATACCAGCCAGAAATTGCCCAAGGTCGTTTAGAGTCATTATTAAACTATCAGCAAATGTGTTTAGATTTAACGGGTTTAGACCTAGCTTCTGCGTCTTTACTAGATGAAGGTACTGCTGCTGCTGAAGCAATGGCGCTAGCTAAGCGTGTTTCTAAAAACAAAAAATCTAACCTTTTCTTTATCTCATCAGACGTTTATCCACAAACAATCGACGTTGTTAAGCAACGAGCTGAAATGTTTGGCTTTGATATTGTTGTAGCTCCGGCTGACGAAGTGGTAGATCACGATGTATTTGGAGCGATTTTACAATACCCAAGTGCAACAGGTGAAGTTCGTGATATTTCAGACCTTATCGCTAAGGTTCACGAGAAAAAAGGTATTGTTGCTGTAGCTGCTGACATTATGAGCTTAGTGCTTTTAAAAGCGCCAGGTGAATTAGGCGCTGATGCAGTAATTGGTTCAAGCCAACGTTTTGGTGTGCCAATGGGCTACGGTGGTCCTCATGCGGCATTCTTTACAACGTCTGATAAATACAAGCGTTCATTACCGGGTAGAATTATCGGTGTATCAAAAGATACTCGTGGCAACCCTGCGCTTCGTATGGCGATGCAAACACGCGAGCAACATATTCGTCGTGAAAAAGCCAACTCAAACATTTGTACAGCACAAGTATTATTGGCGAACATGGCAGCGTTTTACGCCGTTTATCATGGTCCTAAAGGCTTAAAAGTGATTGCTAATCGCATTCATCGTTTAGCTGATATTTTATGTTTAGGCACAGCAACGAAAGGCTTAACGGCTATTCATGCAAATTACTTCGACACTTTAACGTTTAACGTATCAAATAAAGATGAAATTGTTGCACGTGCTTTAATCGCTGGTGTTAACTTCCGTACTGACGTTGAAGGTCAAATTAGTATCTCTTTAGATGAAACAACAACGCGAACTGATGTTGCCGGTTTATTTGATATATTGTTAGGTGAAGGACACGGATTGAATGTTGCTGAACTTGACCAAAAAATTATTGACTGTGGTCACTCTTCAATTCCAGCATCACTGGTACGTGAGTCTGAAATACTAACTCACCCAGTATTTAACTCATACCATAGCGAAACAGAAATGCTTCGTTATATTAAAAAATTAGAGAACAAAGATTTAGCGCTCAATCATTCAATGATTTCATTAGGTTCTTGTACCATGAAATTGAATGCGACTGCGCAAATGATACCTGTATCATGGCCTGAATTTGCTAACATGCATCCGTTTGCACCTATTGACCAAGCACAAGGTTATAAGCAAATGATTGACGAGCTAGGTGACTGGTTAGTTGAA
>JAQWHO010000303.1 GCA_029249355.1 Thalassotalea sp. | reverse complement strand
AGCTTAACTTTCATGAATTTAAAGTGAGCGTTAAAGCTTCAGATGTTTTTTTAGCGGTAGGCGCCTATCGCTTGTTGGCTGCACAAATTGATAACCCATTACATTTAGGCATCACTGAAGCGGGCGGCTTACGCTCTGGTTCGGTTAAATCGTCTGTTGGTTTAGGGATGTTATTATCTGAAGGCATTGGCGATACTTTACGCGTATCTTTAGCGGCGGATCCAGTTGAAGAAATAAAAGTAGGTTTTGATATTTTAAAGTCACTTAAATTACGCAGTCGTGGGATTAATTTAATTGCCTGTCCAAGCTGTTCAAGACAAGAGTTTGATGTTATCTCTACGGTAAATGCCTTAGAACAACGCATTGAAGATATTTTAACGCCGATGGATGTATCAATTATTGGGTGTATTGTTAATGGCCCTGGTGAAGCGATTGTTTCAGATTTGGGTTTAACAGGTAGCAGTAAAAAAAGCGGTTTTTATTTAGATGGTATTCGTCAGAAAGAGCGCTTTGATAACAACAATTTAGTCGATGAGTTAGAACACCGCATACGAGCAAAAGCAAAACTCTTGGATGCAGCGAATAAAATAGATGTCCAAGAGATCGATTAATTCCATCAAAGCATTACAGACGCTTATTTACGTTTCATTGGAAACTGCCTATAATGCGCGCTTTATTTTCAATTTTCAGCAAACAGAGAGATCCACTTAGGTGAGTAAAACAATTCAAGCAGTGAGAGGGATGAACGACTGTTTACCTTCAGAAACCAATATTTGGCAGATGGTTGAATCAGTACTGCGTCGTGTCGCAAGTAACTATGGTTTTGCTGAAATTCGTATGCCTATCGTTGAGTCTACAGCTTTATTCAAACGCTCAATCGGCGAAGTGACCGACATTGTTGAAAAAGAAATGTACACCTTTGACGATCGCAATGGTGACAGTTTAACATTACGTCCTGAAGGTACCGCTTGTTGTGTGCGAGCCGGTAATCAACATGGTTTACTTTATAACCAAGAGCAGCGTTTATGGTACATGGGGCCAATGTTTCGTCATGAACGTCCTCAAAAAGGTCGCTATCGTCAGTTTCATCAATTTGGCTTAGAAGCTTTCGGCATTGCTACGCCAGATATCGATGCTGAAATTATTTTACTCACTTCTCGTTTATGGCGGGAACTTGGTATCAATGAGTTTGTCACACTAGAGTTAAATTCATTAGGATCAAATGAAGAACGTGCAAATTATCGTGATGCTTTGGTTGAGTTTTTAACAGAAAAAGAAGATTTGTTAGACGAAGATTCAAAACGACGTATGCATTCTAATCCATTAAGAGTTTTGGATAGCAAAAACCCAGAAGTGCAATCTGCATTAGTGGGCGCGCCAAAGCTTTCAGAATATTTTGGTCAAGAGTCTTTAGAGCATTTTGAAGGCGTTTGTCAGCGTTTAGATGATGCCGGTATTAGTTACGTGATTAATGAGAAATTAGTACGCGGATTAGATTATTATAATCGTACAGTTTTTGAATGGGTTACCGATAGCTTAGGTTCGCAAGGAACAATTTGTGCCGGTGGACGATATGACGGATTAGTCGAGCAGTTAGGCGGTAAAGCAACGCCAGGATTTGGCTTTGCTTTAGGCATTGAACGCCTTGTGCTTATGCTAACAAGCTTAGAAAAAGTTCAAAACCTACGTCCACAAGTTGATGCTTATATCATCATGTTGGGTGAAGGAACTGACGTCAAAGGCAATGCCTTAGCTGAACAATGGCGTGATGACGTCAGTGATATACGAATTCAATGTCACTGTGGTGGTGGCAATATGAAAAAACAAATGAAACGAGCAGATAAGTCTGGCGCTCAAGTAGCTATTATTATCGGTGAAGATGAAATAGCAAACGAAAAAGTGACCATAAAATATTTGCGCGGACAACATGAACAACAAAGCATGGCCTTCTCAGAAGTGCCAAGTTTATTATCAAATTTAATTAAGGGTTAACAGTGTCTGATCATCAAACAGAAGAACAACAAGTAGAAGCTATTAAAGCATTTTGGAGCGACAACGGTAATGCAATTATCGCTGGTTTAGTTTTAGGCTTCGCTGGCTTTATTGGCTACGGTTATTACAAAGATAATAAGTTACAACAAGAAGTGAATACTTCTGAAGCGTATCAAAACGTTGTAGAGCTTTCTGCAGGTGATGAAAAAGCGTATCTTGCTGCAGGTGAAAAGTTTATCACTGAAAATGGTGAGTCAAGCTATTCAGCGTTAACGGCATTAGCTTTAGCGAAAGAAGCGGCTTCACATAAAGATTGGGCGCAAGTTGCTACTTATTTAACAACAGCAATTGAAAAAGCAGATAACCCTGGCATGAAAGCGATTGCTACGACTCGTTTAGCGCGTGTACAAATTGAATTAGCACAATATGATAATGCCTTAACAACCTTAGCCTCTACTTTGCCTGCTTCTTTTAAAGCCAGTGTTGAAGAAATAAAAGGCGATGCTTATTTAAAACAAGATAAAGTCGATTTAGCAAGAAACGCTTATCAAGCAGCAATTGATTCATCAGAACAAGCAAGCCCTGCATTGCAAATGAAGCTTGATGATCTTGCGCAACATATTGTGTTAACTAAGTAATTGCTACAGATACTCTAGCTAGTTATTTACCTTTTAAGCCAGTGTATGAATTTCGGCTTCAAGCTGAAATATTAGAATAATCATACAAACGTTGGAGCATTGAGTGCTTAATTTAAAAAATATAATTCTTAATAAAAGACTTTTATTCGCTTGTTTATTAACAACGGGCTTGATGGCTTGTTCATCGACTGAAGATGAAATTGATGAAACAGAGCCGGTTGAATTAACCGAAATCAAACCGTTATTTACTCCTAAAGTTTTATGGGAAGAGTCGGGTGATGGCATAGGGGATTATTTCTCGCGTTTAAAAACTAAAGTTGCTTACGGTAAAGTGTTTAGTGCAAGTCGTGCTGGTAACGTTTATGCACATGACAGCGTCACCGGTAAGAAAGTTTGGGAAATTGATTTACGTGAAAAAAATGAAGATAGCGGTTTTTTCACCAGCCTTAAGCCTGCATTAATTAGCGGTGGTCCAGTTACAGGTATCAATAAAGTTTTTGTTGGCAGTGAAAACGGTAAAGTTTTTGCCTTAGACGCTGAAACGGGTGAAATTTCTTGGCAAGCAAAGGTTAAAGGTGAAGTTATATCTGCTCCTGCAATCGACGCTGGTACATTAGTGGTTAATACTGTTTCAGGTGTTTTAAAAGCATTTAATGCGAGTAATGGTGAAGTTCAATGGCAAATTGAGCAAGATGTTCCGCCATTAACATTACGTGGTGTAAGTGCTCCTGCAATTGCCGCTGGCGGTGTTGTTGTTGGTGCGTCTGATGGCAGTTTAACGGTTTATATTTTGGCAGACGGTCAACAAGGCTGGACGGCTGAAGTGGGTGAAGCTACCGGTTCTACAGAGTTAGAACGCGTGATCGATATTGACTCACAACCGATTATCTATGGTGATATCGTCTATGCGGTTTCTGCACGTGGGCATTTAGTTGCTATCGAATTACGAACAGGGCGTATGTTGTGGAAGCGTCAGTATTCTTCTTATCGCCAAATGTCAGTGAGTGGTAATACTATTTTCTTGACCGATGTTAGAGGTCATATTTATGCGATTGACCGAGTTAATGGCTTAGAACGTTGGAGCCAGCTGGCGTTCACAAATCGTGGAGTTACTGGACCAGCAGCGTTGAAAGAACATGTAGTTGTCGGTGATTTTGAAGGTTATTTACATTGGTTAGATCAAGAAACGGGTGAAATCGTTTCGCGTCATCATGTTGATGGTAGTGGTATTCACAGTACACCAACGGTTGCTGATGAAATATTATTTGTGCAATCACGTGATGGTGATATACAAGCGATAAAAACGCCATAACGTTTATTATCAGCTAGAATTAAAACGGCTCCTCGCATTTGCGTAGGAGCCGTTGTTTGTTATTAAACTAAAATTTTTATTGAGGTATTCATGCTTCCTGTCGTAGCCCTTGTGGGTCGTCCAAATGTTGGTAAATCAACATTATTTAATCGTTTGACTCGTAGTCGAGATGCGCTTGTAGCTGACTATCCAGGTTTAACGCGTGATCGTCAATATGGTCAAGCACAAGTTGAAGATCATCCTTTTATTGTTATTGATACCGGTGGTATTAATGGCGATGAAAAAGGCATAGATGCCTTAATGGCTGAGCAGTCATTAATGGCTATTGAAGAAGCTGATGCGGTTCTTTTTATGGTAGATGCTCGAGCGGGGTTAACTTCTGCTGACATTGGTATTGCTGATTATTTACGTAAACAAAACAAAAAGGTCTTTTTAGCCGCTAATAAAGTTGATGGTATAGATGCCGATTCAGCCGTGGCTGAATTTTACGCATTGTCCTTAGGTGAAACGGTACATCAAATCGCTGCAGCGCATGGTCGTGGTGTTACTCAACTTTTAACACTGGCATTAACGCCTCATATAGAAGCTTTAGGGCTTGAAAAAACTGATGAAGAGCAAGATGAGTTTTCTGAGTAGCTTACTGAAGAAGAGTTAAACGAGCAAGCACCTAAAGAAACGGATAAAATTAAGCTGGCTATTATTGGTCGACCAAATGTCGGTAAATCAACTCTTACTAACCGTATTCTCGGTGAAGAACGCGTTGTTGTTTACGATATGCCAGGAACTACACGAGACAGTGTATATATTCCTATGGAGCGAAATGGCCGTGAATATACATTAATTGATACGGCGGGTATTCGTCGTCGCAAAAATGTTACCGATGTAGTTGAAAAATTCTCTGTGATAAAAACGTTACGTGCCATTGAAGATGCTAACGTGTGTTTACTGATTATTGATGCGCAAGAAGGTATTTCAGACCAAGATTTAAGTTTATTGGGCTTTATCCTTGAAGCAGGACGTTCGCTAGTTTTAGCGGTGAATAAGTGGGATGGTCTTGATGACCATGTGAAAGATCGCATTAAAACAGAACTTGATCGTCGATTAGGTTTTATTGATTTTGCCAGAATTCATTTTATTTCGGCATTACATGGTACAGGTGTTGGTCATTTATACGAGTCAGTTGAAGAAGCATTCGTATCGGCGACTAAGCGTATTTCTACCTCGATGGTGACAAAAATTTTAGACATGGCTATATTTGACCATCAACCGCCGATGCATAATGGTCGTCGAATTAAATTAAAATATGCTCATGCCGGAGGATATAATCCGCCATTAATTGTTATTCACGGCAATCAGGCAAAAAAATTGCCTAATTCCTATAAACGCTTTTTGATGAACTACTATCGCAAATCGTTGAAAATTATGGGTACGCCAATAAGAATTGAATTTAAAGAAACCTCGAACCCGTTTGCAGGCAAGAAAAAGTTAACTTATACCGAGCAGAAAAAATTAGCCAGAAAAACGCAAGGCTATAAAAAAGCAGAGGATTAACGACTGTTTTGCAGAGAAACCCAGTGTAATTACTGGGTTTTTACTTAGAGGTATTTCTTTATATATTGGACATTATCATTAGATAAAATTGCAATTAATCCTTATTTTGTCTAGGGTATTTAATAATACTTTTATAATGAATAACTTACATTACTATCATCTATGTCTTCAGCCCCAATAAAAATAGAAACATTAGCAAGAATAAATAATAACCTTGGCTTAATGCAAGCAGGGTCTATTGTCAGTTTAGATATCACGACTCCTGCAGGACAAAAGGGAAAATTTCGCAGTACTTTTGTTGGCTTCTTAGCAAAACAATATGTCTTAATACAAATTCCAGACTCAAGTAAGTTAGGTAACTTCGGCCAATTCATTACTCAAGGTGCAGGTGTTACTGTTAGGGGACTCATTGAAGGCAATGAAGGTGCTGTTGCTGCTTTTGTTAGCAGTATAAAGCAAACTATTCAATTGCCGTCAAAACTGATGGTTTTAGATTTTCCAACCTCGATCAGTGTGCAAAGTTTGCGTAAAACTATTCGTATTGACACTGATATTCTGTCAAAAATACGTATAGAGAAAAACTATTGGCAGGGGATGATCACGGATCTTTCTAAAAATGGCTGTCAGTTAAGAGTGGATAATGGTGAAGAAATATCGTTAGCCAAAGATAAGTCGATTGATTTTGTTATAGAAACTTTCCCAGAATTAGGGCAGTTAAAGTTTTCAGGTCAAATTTGTAGTCAAAAACAAATCACAAACGGTGTCTCTTTAGGTATTCAATTTAATGAGGGTAGTAAAGAGTCAGTCGTTAAATTGCTCTATCATGTTGTAACATTAGAACTATAGAGTTACTGCTTATGAGGCTTAATACTTGTCACTTCGGTTTCAATAATACCATCAGTGACTTGTAGATTTATTTTCTCGCCAATGTTTACTTGATGCGTACTATTGATGATCCCTTGCTTATTTCTACTCACACTATAACCACGCGCAATTGTTGCTAACGGACTAACAATATTTAACTGTTCAATCGTATGAATAAAACGCTCACTTTTACGATCTAATACTCTCTGCATATGCCGAGTTAACTGTTGTTCTTTTTCAATCAACTTTTCTTTGTTGAGCAAAATATTATGTTGAGGAGAAAGCTGTAATAAACGTTTTATTAAATTATCAGGCATTACACTAAAACGTTTGATTTCGCGTTTTAACGCTTGCTCTAATCGGATGGTTAATTCATCCGATTTTTGTTGATAAACTTGCAATTTTTGTTCTGGATGAACTTGAAAAAGTCTGTGTTGCAAAGTTTGAGCTTTGTGTCTCTTATCACTGAGTTTTTGTTGAATGCTTTTTTGAATTCGCTGAGTCATTACTGCTAATTGATTCAGCGATTCGCTCATGTCTTGCGAAACCAATTCTGCAGCAGCAGAGGGCGTTGGAGCTCTTAAGTCCGCTACATAATCAGCTAATGTGGTATCTATTTCATGGCCTACAGCACTTATCGTTGGTATTTTGCTATGAAAAATAGCTTCAACAACATCTTCTTCATTAAAAGGCCATAAATCTTCAAGAGAGCCACCACCACGGCCAACGATTAACACATCACATTCTTCGCGGGCATTAGCAATATCAATCGCGTTAACGATATCAAATTTAGCTTGCTCGCCTTGGACCAAAGCTGGGTAAATGATCACTGTAATTACCGGATTTCGTCGTTTTAAAACAGAAATAATATCCTTTACCGCAGCACCGGTTGGAGAGGTGACAATTCCAACCCTAGTGATATGTTTAGGAATAGTTTGTTTAAATTGTTGGCCGAATAATCCCTGCGCATTTAATTTTTGCTTAAGTTGTTCGTATTGTTGTTTTAATAATCCTTCACCAGCGTCTTCCATTAATTCGATAATAATTTGAAAGTCGCCTCTTGGTTCATACAAAGAGACTTTTGCTCGTACCAGCACTTGTTGACCATTTTTAGGCGTAATCCCTGTTCGTCGATTGTTTCCTTTGAACATCGCGCACTTTACTTGAGACTTGGCATCTTTTAGTGATAAATACCAATGTCCGGAGCTTGCAGCGATGAAATTAGATATTTCCCCACATAACCAGACCGTATTTAGTTCACTTTCAAGCATGAACTTTACTTTTTTAGTGAGTTCACTTACTTGTAAAATATGCTTTGTAGCCATAAAAATTGTTACTTTATCAAATATTAAACAGGAATCAGGCTGTATTATATATTTGTTTAAACTATCTAGGGCAATTTATTTTAATAATATTACAAAATTTAAGTTGTCCTTAGCAGACAAAACGGTTAAAATTCTGCCGCAATATTCACTCCCTAACCACACCTTTTTAGAGAGATGTTGCGATGCTAAGAATTGCTCAAGAAGCCTTAACTTTTGATGATGTATTACTTGTTCCTGCCCATTCAAAAGTACTCCCACATACGGCCGATTTAAAAACTAAATTGACCCGTAAAATTAACTTAAATGTACCAATGATTTCTGCGTCTATGGACACAGTGACCGAAGCTCGTTTAGCGATTACATTAGCGCAAGAGGGCGGTATTGGTTTTATTCATAAAAATATGACTATTGCTGAACAGGCAAAAAATGTTTCTCTAGTTAAAAAATATGAAAGTGGCATTGTTAGTGACCCTGTCACTGTTAGTCCAAATGCAACAATCCTTGATACCATGAAGCTTGCTGATGACTTAGGTTTTTCAGGTTTCCCTGTTGTTGATTCTACCAATAATTTAGTCGGTATTATTACGGGTCGTGATTTACGTTTTGAAACGGACTTAACGAAACCTGTTTCTGACCTAATGACGGTAAAAGAAAAATTAGTGACAGTTGAAGAAGGTGCAGAGCGCGAAGAAATACTTTCGTTAATGCATGAACATCGTATTGAAAAAATATTGATGATTGACAGTGCATTTAAATTGAAAGGTTTAATTACCGTAAAAGATTATCAAAAAGCTGAAAGCAAGCCGAATGCTTGTAAAGATGAATTAGGTCGATTACGCGTTGGCGCTGCTGTTGGTGTTGGTGCTGGAACCGACGAACGTATTGACGCGCTAGTTGCTGCGGGTGTAGATGTATTATTAATTGATACTTCACATGGTCACTCTCAAGGTGTTATCGATCGTGTTAGTGAAACTCGTCAAAAATACCCAGACTTACAAATTATCGCCGGTAATGTTGCTACAGCTGCTGGTGCAAAAGCATTAGCGGATGTTGGTGTTGATGCCGTTAAAGTAGGTATTGGTCCAGGTTCAATTTGTACAACTCGTATTGTTACAGGTGTTGGTGTTCCGCAGTTAACGGCTATTTCAAATGCCGTTGAAGGGTTAAAAGGTACGGGTATTCCTGTTATTGCCGATGGTGGCATACGCTTTTCTGGTGATATCGCAAAAGCATTAGTTGCCGGAGCACACTGTGTAATGGTTGGTAGTATGTTAGCGGGCACAGAAGAAGCGCCAGGTGAAGTTGAACTTTATCAAGGCCGTTACTATAAATCATACCGAGGTATGGGATCATTAGGCGCTATGGCTCAAAAAGATGGTTCAAGTGATCGTTACTTTCAAAAAACGGATGGGGAAGCGGACAAGCTTGTACCAGAAGGGATTGAAGGTCGTGTTGCTTATAAAGGTCCTGTTGCAGCAATTATTCATCAGCAAATGGGAGGTTTACGTTCATCTATGGGATTAACGGGGTCTGCGACTATTGAAGAAATGCGTACTAAGCCTGAATTTATGAAAATATCTTCTGCTGGCATGGGCGAGTCGCATGTACATGACGTGACTATCACCAAAGAAGCACCAAACTACCGTATGGGCTAATTTTACATTGTATTTTTGACGATAACTTCATCAGAAGTGCTCACTGACTAACGTTAGCTCCGTGCTTCTTTTTTGTTCTCGAGCAAAACTACTTTGTAAAATAATTTGAACTCTAAGTAACTATTAGAGATAAAAATTCAAACAGGCTGATTTTCATTACTTTAGGTAAGAAGAATTTCAGCCTGTTGTTATTTATACACAATGTATAAGTAACATTTATAAAAAGTATCGAAACTCATTAAGTAAGATGCTTCACTTTAAAAATAGGAATTATTCATGACGACAAATAAAGACATTCATGATTCACGCGTTTTAATTTTGGACTTCGGCTCACAATACACACAACTTATTGCGCGTCGTGTACGTGAAATTGGTGTTTACTGTGAGCTATGGGCTTGGGATGTAACTGAAGAGCAAATTAAAGGCTTTAACCCAACAGGTATTATTTTAGCGGGTGGACCAGAATCAGTCACTGAAGAAAACTCACCGCGCGCACCTGAATATGTATTTAATGCCGGTGTTCCTGTATTAGGCGTATGTTACGGCATGCAAACAATGGCAGAACAATTAGGCGGTGCTGTCGAAAGCTCTGAGCACAAAGAGTTTGGTTATGCAGGCGTCGAAGTTATTGCTAAGTCAGAATTATTCAAAAACATTGAAGATAGTGTAAGTGCACAAGGCAACGCGATTCTTGATGTTTGGATGAGCCATGGCGACAAAGTGTCGGCAATTCCTGACGGATTTGAAACTATTGCTCAAACACCAAGCTGTAAATATGCGGCAATGGCGAACGAAGAGAAAAAATTCTACGGTGTTCAATTTCATCCTGAAGTGACTCACACTAAACAAGGTTTACGTATTTTAGAACACTTTGTTGTTGATATTTGTCAGTGTGAAAAACTATGGACATCAGCTTCAATTATCGAAGATGCCATTACTAAAATGAAAGCTCAAATAGGTTACGATGAAGTTATCTTAGGTCTTTCTGGTGGTGTAGACTCTTCTGTTGTTGCTATGTTATTGCATCGTGCAATTGGCGATAAGCTGACTTGTGTATTTGTTGATAACGGCTTGCTTCGTTTAAACGAAGGTCAACAAGTGATGGATATGTTTGGTGATCATTTTGGTTTAAATATTATCAAAATTGACGCTGAAGACAGGTTTCTTGATCGTTTAGCCGGTGAAAGTGAACCAGAAGCTAAACGTAAAATTATCGGTAACGTATTTATTGATGTTTTTGAAGAAGAGTCGAACAAACTTGAAAATGCTAAATGGTTAGCGCAAGGCACTATTTACCCAGACGTAATTGAATCTGCGGCTTCTGCTACCGGTAAAGCGCATGTTATTAAATCGCATCACAATGTTGGCGGTTTACCTGATTACATGAAGCTAGGTTTAGTTGAGCCGTTACGTGAGTTATTTAAAGATGAAGTACGTAAAATTGGCTTGGAACTAGGTTTACCTTATGACATGCTTTATCGTCACCCGTTCCCTGGACCTGGTTTAGGTGTTCGTATTTTAGGTGAAGTGAAAAAAGAATACGCTGATTTACTACGTCGCGCCGATGCTATCTTCATTGAAGAATTACACAAGCACGACTTATACACCAAAGTAAGCCAAGCGTTTACCGTATTTTTACCCGTTCGCTCTGTAGGCGTGATGGGCGATGCACGTAAATATGATTGGGTAGTATCACTTCGTTGTGTAGAAACAATTGATTTCATGACCGCTCGTTGGTCACATTTACCGTATGATTTCTTAGGGTTAGTTTCTAACCGTATTATCAATGAAATTGATGGTATTTCTCGCGTAGTTTACGACATTTCGGGTAAACCGCCAGCGACTATCGAATGGGAATAAAGCTACTTTCTTTTTTGTTATTTCGTCTGATTTCTGCGTCGAAAGTACTCACTGACTAACGTCAGCTCCGTGCTATCTTCTTGAACTAAGACGAACTAACTTTAAATAAAGTACTTTACCAATAAAATATTTAAAAACCTCAATGTTGAAAAACTTTGGGGTTTTATTTTTTAATATTTAACAAATTTAGCCTTTCTATTTGGGCTTTTAACGAAACCGTAGAGCTTTTTATTTTTGAGCTTATGACTATAAGTGATGAAATAAAAAGTGAATACAATGAAGTTAAAAGTTCTAGTAGGAAGGCGGGAGAGATCATGACAATAGAAAGACTAGAAACCAAACAACGTATGAGCCGCATCGTTAAACATAACGGGACAATATATTTATGTGGTCAAGTTTGTGCAGATGCGAGTAAAGGTATTACCGAACAAACACAAACCATGCTTGATAAAGTAGAAAGCTTGCTTGAGCAAGCGGGAAGTTCAAAAGAGCATATGCTGTCGGCAACCATTTATTTAAAAACCATGACTGATTTTACAGCAATGAATGCAGTTTGGGATGCTTGGGTTCCAGAAGGTTATGCACCCGCGAGAGCATGTGTTGAAGCGGCAATGGCGCGTGATGAGTTACTTGTGGAAATATCAGTGGTAGCAGCAGAAAAGTAACTTCTAAATAAATATTTACACTTTATCCACCAATAACAATAAAAAACCACTACTGTATTAATTTACAGTGGTGGTTTTTTTATGTACTCTCTTATAAATAATAAAATGAAAGAACGATTGCAAAAGAATAACAATAATTAATTTAAGGATGAGCAATGATTAAGTTATATGGTTTTGGTGATGCATTTGGCGTGATTGACGCGAGTCCATTTGTGGTAAAAGTTGATTTGTTTTTAAAGCTTGCAGATATTGAATATGAGTTTATTGCTGATTTTAATAACCTTAAACAATCCCCTAAAAATAAATTGCCTTATATTGAAGATAATGACAATAAGATCGCCGATTCCGCTTTTATATTAACTTATCTTATTGATAAATATAAGATTAGATTTGATACTCATCTTAGCGCTGAGCAAAAGTCGCAATCAGCTTTATACACGCATGCTTTAGATGAAAGTTTATATTGGCTACTTGTTTATTCTCGTTGGGTAAAAGAGGATACTTGGCCGGTTATTAATGAAGTTTTCTTTAGTGAACTTCCTATTCCACTAAAGTGGTTTTTACCTAATGTCCTTCGAAAGGATGTGATTAAAACGCTCAAACGACAAGGTTTTGGCCGTCATAGCGAAACAGAATTATTAACGAAAGCTGATGAACATTTCTCAGCTTTGTCTGTGTTATTAGGTGAACAGGATTACTTCTTTGGTGAACTACCTAGTTCATTTGACGCTGTTGCATATTCAGCATTATGTCAATTTATCAGTGTCGATTTTTTCAATAGTTTCAATCAACAAGCACGTAAATATGAAAATTTAGTACAATACTGTCAACGTATTGAAGAAAAATATTATATGAAGGCATAATGACAAGTAAATTAACGAGCTCGCTAAAAGAAGTATTTGGTTTTGATGACTTTCGTCAAGGGCAAAAGCAAACCATTGAACAGTTACTTCAAGGGCATTCTTCGTTAGCTATTTTCCCTACGGGTTCAGGAAAGTCATTATGTTATCAATTAACCGCCATTGGGCTTCCGCATTTAACTTTGGTGGTTTCGCCTTTATTGGCGTTAATGAAAGATCAATTAGCTTTTCTCGCGAGCAAAGGCATTGCTGCAGCGAGCATTGATTCAAGCTTAACGGCTGAACAAAATCAACAAGTGATGTCTGATGCTCGTAACGGGCAACTCAAAATTCTTATGGTATCGGTTGAGCGTTTTAAAAATGAACGTTTTCGACAGTTTATTGATTCCGTTAATGTTTCGATGTTAGTTGTTGATGAAGCACATTGTATTTCTGAGTGGGGGCATAATTTCCGCCCTGATTATCTGAAGTTACCCGCTTATCAACAAGCATTAAATATACCTTTGGTTTTATTACTGACAGCAACGGCAACGAAAAAAGTTAAAAATGATATGGCGAATAAATTTGCTATTTCACCTCATCATATCGTTCAAACAGGGTTTTATCGTCAAAATTTAGATTTATCCGTTTTACCTGTGTCGGCAGAAGATAAAAATCAGCAATTTTTAACAAGCATTCAGCAGCAAAATGGTTGTGGTATTGTTTATGTCACTTTGCAATATAGCGCAGAGCAAGTGGCTGATTTTTTGGTTAAAAACGGTTTAAATGCTAAAGCTTATCATGCGGGTTTTGATAGTGAGAGTCGTCAAAAAATTCAAGATGAATTTATGGCCGGTAATGTTGATATTATTGTTGCCACCATTGCTTTTGGAATGGGAATAGATAAATCAGATATTCGCTTTGTTATTCATTATGATTTACCTAAATCTATCGAAAATTATAGCCAAGAAATTGGCAGGGCAGGGCGTGACGGTTTTCCTTCAAACTGTATTACCTTAGCTAATTTAGATGGCATTAATACGGTTGAAAATTTTGTTTTTGGCGATACGCCTGAAAGAAATGGTATTGAGCATGTATTAGATAATATAGGCGTTGAAAAGCAAGCAGGACGTTGGGAATTGCAAGGCTTATCATTATCTAATGCTAGTAACATTCGTCAACTGCCGATGAAAACATTACTGGTCCAGCTTGAACTTCATCAAGTAATAAAACCGTTATTTTCCTATTTCGCTGATTTTAAATATAAATTTGTGACAAATAAAGAAGATGTATTAAATGCTTTTCAAGGTGAACGTCGAGAATTTCTTCAAGCTATTTTTCAGCACAGTCAATTCAAAAAAATATGGGGTGAACCGAATTTCGATGCACTATTTCAGCACTATCAATGTGAACGAAGTCGCGTAGTTACTGCATTAGAATACCTTCAAGAAACTGGGCATATTGTTTTAGAAACAAAAAAAATCACCGAAGTATTTAGTGTTGATGAAACAGCATTAGCAACGCCGCTATTGGTAGATAACTTACATCAATATTTTATTGAAAAAGAGCAAAGTGAAATAAAGCGTATTGCGACATTGGTTCGATTTTTTGAATTGAATAAATGCTTGAGTCGAAATTTATCGCTTTATTTTGATGATCAAAAATCGCCAGAAAATTGCGGTCATTGTTCAGTTTGTCGTGGGCAAACAGCAAAGCTCGAATATTCAACTATTAGTGAAATGCCGAATGATGAATTACTTAAAGGTTATTTATCAGCATTAATTGCCCAATTAAAAACTAAAACCAATCAACCATTATCTGTAGAGACATTAACGCGATTTTTAACCGGTCTTATGGTGCCAATTTTCTCTAGAAATAAAGTGAAACAACTGCCTGGCTTTGCCTGTTGTGAAAACATCCGCTTTCAAGAGGTAAAAAATAAGGTTATGACGCTTCAATAAAAATAATTTATATCAAAGCTATTTTTAGAGACAAATTTTAAATATTAATTTTATAGCGGTTAATTCTTTAGCTAACTGTTGAATTTAACAAAACAATTTCTGCCTTGCTCTTTTGCTTGTTAGAGCGCTTTATCCGCTTTCTTTACCATTTGAGTTTGATCACTGTCTTTAGAAACTTGCTCTAAATGAAAGCCAACTGAGCAGGTAACATAATCGCCTGCTTTTCCTTTTCCATGTTTTACTTTTGCTAACGCCCATTGCTCAATGATGTTATTAGCAAATTCAATGCATTTTTCTTCTGTGATTTTTGAAACTACTACTACGAACTCTTCTCCACCATAGCGGGCAACTATATCGGCTTCTCTTTTAAATAAAGCGGTTAAATGTTTGGCTTGTAGCTTTATAGCTTTATCACCTCGAACATGCCCATAACCGTCGTTGTAGTCTTTGAAGTTATCAAGGTCGATAATAAAAACACAAATAGAGTTACCCGTTCGTTTATTTAAACAAAGTTGCTCGGTAAATCGTGTTTCATAAGTTCTTCGATTATAAATTTCAGTTAATGGGTCTGTTTGGCTTAACTTCTCGAGAATAATGTTTGCTTTTGATAACTTTTTTAAAGCAATTTCAACATGCTTAACCCCCATTAAACCCACGATTAAACCTACAAAAACAAAGCCCAAATTTACGCTACTTTGTGCGCCATAAATAGGATTTGAAATAATAAGTAGAGCGAATCCTATAACCACAATTGTCGAAAAAAACAATGCCATATTTAAACGATAATCTAAAAACAAATAATGTAAATAAGCTATACATCACTGTGCCTTCATAGGGAAATGCAAAGTGTGCTAACTCCCAACAAGTAAGAATAAGCCAATAGTTTATAAAAATAATACTTAACATTAATATGCTGAGTATTTTTTGGTAGTGTTTTAAAAATGACGGGTGAAAACTAGATAAGAGGAACAGTCCGCACAGCGGAAACTGCATTAATACTCGTGATTGGATATATACGCCTGATAAACTTTCGGGTAGTAATGCGAGATCTGCGAACATGAACCCAGCTAATAGCAGAGTGCCTATTATTATAAGTAGCCGAATTTGTTTTAAGGACAGATTACTTTGTTCAATTATTTGATTATATGAACTTTTCACATTGTGGCTTTATATAATTATTTACCTTTATTAAAGGTTAGTATTTTTAGAATATCAAATTATTTTCTTATCTCTATAGTGAGCCCAAACAAGGATAGCGTGCCTTAGCGTGTTGACTTTATATAAAGCAAAAATTTCATCCTTAACTAATTTTTATCGAGCTTGGAAAGGTTGGGTTGGGAATCGTTGAGTTAAGCAAGTTATTGAATTTATTATAAATTGATACGTTTAAAAAAAAGATTAAATTCACTGTAATAAATTAAAGAATTCAAAGACTATCTGAGTAACAAACAAATTTGCTTAAGGTGAACATTATGGAAATTATTCAACTCATTGCAACGACAAGTATTATAGTTTCAGGGATATTACTCGTCGGCTTCCTCAATAAACGTTTTAATTTAGGTATTGAAGATACATCGTCTGAATTTTGGGTCGGGGCCAGTTATAAAAACCAAGTTAAAGATTCAGTAGAGAAAGATGAATTAATTCAAAGTTTATCCGCGAGAGTGCAAGTTTTAGAGCAACTGATTACGGATCCTAAAGAACAATTAAGAAGAGAAATTGATCGTTTGTAGCACATTTACTTTATTTGGCTACAGGCTCTATAATTTAGCTGTTTCAAATACAAAAAAGACGCTAATGCGTCTTTTTTAGTACACCTAAGAAAACTTATTGAACTAGTGTTCGTGTCCACATCCGCCTTCGCCATGTACATGACCATGTGTTAACTCTTCTTCAGTCGCGTCACGCACTTCCAGTATTTCAACATCAAATTTTAAATCAATGCCCGCCAATGGATGATTACCATCGACAGTAATTTCATCGTCTTGTACGTCAATAACAATAACGGTTTGTTCACCTTCATCTGTTGTTGCACGTAATTGAGTTCCAACGTCTAAATCTTCAATGTCAGCAAACATCGCTTTTGGCACCGTTTGAACATAATCATCAAATCGTTGACCGTAAGCTTCGTCAGCGTTGACTGCAACTTCAAATTTATCACCCGCAACATGATCGACTAAAGCATTTTCTAATCCGGGAATTAAATAGCCAGTCCCTTGAATTATCGACAATGGACTATGATCGTATGAACTGTCGATTAACGTATCTTCGCTATCAGAAACTGCATAATGTAAAACAACGACTTTTTTATCAGAAATTTGCATGTTTTCTCCTAAATTTAATTATTCTTCGTTAAGCGTATATGGCAGATCTATTATTGAAAGCGATGAAGCTGAATGATCTTTTATACGTAATTGAGTAGATGAATCGGTATCACTTGTTAACACTGCTTGAATATAACATTGGTTATCATCAGCTTGATAAAATGTTGTTATATCTCCGGCTTTACGCCAATTTTCACCTAATTGTTTTTCAATGATTGGCTTAGTTATTTCTTCAGTATTTTCACCCGAAAGTGCAAATAAGGCTTTTTTATTTTTACCTAAATACTGCATCCGAGCGACAGTTTCTTGTCCTAAATAACAACCTTTAGTAAAGCTGATGCCATGAATAGCTTGCATGTTAAGCATCTGCGGAACGTATTCGTTTTCGGTTTGCATTGTTAATGCAGGAATTCCTTCGGTGATCTCTAGTAAGTTCCATATATCGCTGGAAAAAACAGGTAACTCAAATGTCGAAATAATTGCATTAATATTTTCTGATTCTTCAATAATAAGATAACGTGTTAATTCTCCTGCAAGATAGACTAAAGTGGTTGTTCCAACTTGTACGACCGGCGATAAACTATCAGGAATTTGAGCAAACTTAGCTTTTAAATGTTCACCAGCTTGCTCACCGACTATCGCGATAAAAGCTAAGTTATCGGTTGACGATATTTCAACTTTAGCAAAAACACCAAACTTTTTAAGTTCAGAAAGTGATGATTCAATCGTTGCTTTAGGCTGGAATAATAGATGTTGTTGCTCACGATTAAATAATCGAAAACACGAAAATACCTTACCCTTAGCATTGCAGTGTGCGCCATGAAGTAAGCTTTTTTGCTCAAGTTCATTTACATCACAAGTGACTTGTCCTTGAAGGTATTTACTTTGTTCTTCACCGATTAATGATATTGCAGAATAATCTTGCAATGAAATCAGGTAATTATTCGGCAAGTTCGCTAATGAGGGCTTTGTTGATTCTATAGCAATGGTCATAGTGGCTTAATGAAAATCAGATCATGACATTATTAATAGGGGCGCGAGTGTGAAAATGCAAGCGTTGAGCTAAACTATAATTTACTCTTTTTCTTGTCAGCAAATGATGGCGTTTAAGCTATTGAGTTTGTTACACTAGCAACAATTAGAGAACTAAGGATGCGCTATGTTAACCGCAGGGTCTGTCAAAAGAGATAAATCAAGATTAAAATGGGCTTGTCGCCGTGGAATGTTAGAGCTTGATGTGCTTTTTATGCCATTTGTTGATGAAGCTTGGGAACATTTATCGGATGAAAATAAAGCGATATTTGAACGTCTATTAGTTTGCCAAGATCCTGAGCTATTTGCGTGGTTTATGGGGCATGAGGAATGTAAGGATGCAGAACTCAACTCAATGGTGCAATTTATACTCAGTCGAGTCAAAGTATAATATTGATGTCAGCCATTCTAAAAATAAACAGTCAATAAAGCAGAGCTTCTTTGTTTTATATTTACTGTCATTTGTCTATATAACGAGCCAGATAGACATTTATGTTACTCAATCCTATCTAATGATTTTACTTGTTATTTCTAGTCTGCTAGTGGTGAGTGGTGTTGTTTTTTTTATGCTATTTAGAGCTTCAAAAAATAGTAAAACCAATCAGTTAGTTTTACATGATAATGGTTTAATAGATTACGATTCTCAGACGAGCTTTTCGTTACATATTAATAGTAGAATTGGCTGGTTTGGTTGTTGGTTAATACTTATTAACGAACTTAAAACTGATGAGCAAAAAATTAATATACAAAGCCTATCCACTTACAATAAAAAATCAAAATCGATTAAGCTCTTTATATTTAAAGACAGCCTTTCTTCACAAGATTACGCTCGACTTACTCGCAAAATATTATCCAATCATCGTTAATACAAACCAAACTAATTAAGCTTGAGATAAATTAGTTTAGCTTGATTAATTAGATATCTTCAGATGAAAGAATCGTCGTTTTTATTTCTTCACTTAGTTCAGGGTAATCTAAGGTGTAATGTAAACCTCGGCTTTCTTTTCGTTGCATTGCGCAATGAATAATTAACTCAGCCACTTGAACTAAATTGCGTAATTCCAATAAATTATTGCTGACTTTAAAGTTCTGATAATAATCTTCAATTTCTCTTTGTAATAATTCGACTCGGTGTAACGCACGCTCTAATCGTTTAGTGGTGCGAACAATACCAACATAATCCCACATAAATAATCTAAGCTCATGCCAGTTATGTTGAATAACGACTTCTTCATCAGAATCAGTCACTCGGCTTTCATCCCATGCCGGTAATTCAATATACCTTTGATTTTTAGGCAAGTTTTGTTCAATATCGAGAGCCGCTGCTTTAGCAAAAACTAAACATTCTAACAATGAATTACTCGCCATACGATTCGCGCCATTTAGGCCGGTATAAGCCACTTCTCCAATGGCATACAAGTTATCTATATCAGTTTTGCCTTGTTTGTTAATCATCACTCCGCCACATGTGTAATGAGCCGCAGGTACTATTGGCATAGGTTGTTTGGTCATATCTATGCCTAAAGAAAGTGTTTTTTCGTAGATAGTGGGGAAGTGCTGCTTGATAAATTCAGGAGACTTATGACTAATATCTAAAAACATACAATCAGCGCCTAAACGTTTCATTTCAAAATCGATAGCCCGGGCAACAATATCTCGAGGCGCAAGTTCTGCTCGTTCATCAAAGCTTGGCATAAAACGACTGCCATCAGGGCGTCTTAAAATAGCCCCTTCGCCGCGAAGTGCTTCTGTTAACAAAAAAGTGCCGGCTTCAGGGTGAAATAAACACGTAGGATGAAATTGATTAAACTCCATATTGGCAACACGACAGCCAGCGCGCCATGCCATGGCAATACCATCTCCACTGGCAACATCAGGATTTGATGTATATTGATAAACCTTACTAGCGCCACCTGTGGCTAAAATAGTTTTCTTTGCAAAAATGCGTTCAACTTTTTCACTGTTTCGATTCCAAACATAAGCCCCAATGCAATGCTTGTTAGATTTTCCCGAATCTTGGCAAACTAAATCAATGGCATTATATCGTTCAAAAACCCTAATACGGCTATGATTATTAACCCGATCAACTAGGGTAGTTTGA
>JAQWHO010000302.1 GCA_029249355.1 Thalassotalea sp. | reverse complement strand
GAAGCCATTAAAAATAGCGTAAATTACTAGGATTATAAGACATGAGCATTGATTTTATATTGCCAGATATTGGTGAAGGTATCGTTGAATGTGAACTGGTTGAATGGCTAGTAAATGAAGGCGATACAATTGAGGAAGATCAGCCAGTTGCTGATGTAATGACTGACAAAGCATTAGTTCAAATACCTGCGATGTACTCTGGTATCGTTGATAAATTATTTTATCAAAAAGGTGATATAGCGAAAGTACATCAACCGCTATTTTCAATGACACCTAATGACAGTGTGGAAACAGTAACGAATGAAAGCTCTTCTGCATCAAGCACTGCGTCAGCTACAGAAACACCGTCAATTACTACCACTCCATCAGAATCAAGGGTAGCAGCAACCATTATTGAAGATTTCATCTTACCGGATATTGGCGAAGGTATTGTTGAATGTGAAGTAGTTGACTGGCTTGTTAAAGAAGGTGATATTTTAGAAGAAGATCAACCTGTTGCGGACGTAATGACTGACAAAGCTTTAGTGCAAATTCCTGCTATGTACGCTTGCAAGGTAGTGAAGTTACATTATGCAAAGGGTGAAATAGCTAAAGTTCATCAACCGCTTTTTGCCATTGAAAGAGTAGGTAACGCTTCTGCTGAATTATCATCGCCAGAAGTTATAACTCAGCCAGTAGAACCGAAAGTTTCAACTCAAGAAGCTAAGAGCATTAGTTGCTCAAGTGATCAAAATGCTAAAGTTGTTAACGAAAAAGCATTAGCTAGCCCTGCGGTTCGACGTGTTGCACGTGAGTTAAATGTTAATATTCATCAAGTGCAAGGAAGTGGTAAAAAAGGTCGAGTTTATAAAGAAGATGTTGTTGCTTATAACAGTGATGATAAACAAACTAGTCAAATGAATACTGCCAGTGTTGCAACAGTGGGCGGAATGCGCACAGAGCCTATTCGTGGTGTTAAAGCGGCAATGGCTAAAGCAATGGTAAATTCAGTGTCAACGATCCCACACTTTACTTACTGTGAAGAAATTGACATGACTAATTTAATTAAGTTGCGTGGTGAACTTAAAGAAGTTTATGCGAAGCAAGACATCAAATTAACCATGATGCCATTTTTCATGAAAGCGATGTCTTTAGCATTAAAAGAATTTCCAGTGATAAATTCACAAGCGAATGAAGGTTGCACTGAGCTCACTTACTTTGATGATCATAATATTGGTATGGCGGTTGACTCCAAAGTTGGCTTATTAGTACCAAATGTTAAGCAAGTGCAGACCAAAACCATTATTGATCTAGCTAAAGAACTTATGACTTTGACTGATGCAGCGCGTTCGGGTCGGGTCGCGAGTGATATGTTAAAAGGTGGCACGATTACTATTTCAAATATTGGCGCTATTGGCGGCACGATTGCAACACCTATCATCAACAAGCCTGAATCGGCAATTGTTGCTTTAGGTAAGTTGCAAAAACTGCCAAGGTTTAACGATAAAGGTGAAGTAGAAGCGCGTTCAATTATGCAAGTGAGTTGGTCTGGTGATCATCGTATTATTGACGGTGGCACTATTGCTCGTTTTTGTAACTTGTGGAAATCCTTCTTAGAAGAGCCAAGTAACATGTTGGTTCATATGGCGTAACGCTCTAATTTATTTTATTAAAAACCTGCTTCGGCGGGTTTTTTTATGAATAAAAGGATATAAGTCATAATTTATCAATGTGTTAAGATAGTTAATAAGATTTAATAACAATGGATGTTAAGTGAAAAAATTACATCAATATTTAGGGTTTTTAATGTTGTTGCCTTTTATAGCTTGGGCAATTACTGGCGTGTTTTTCTTTTTTAAACCCGGTTATAAAGAAGCCTATCAACCGCTATTAATAAAATATTATCCTATCGAGACACGTATTTTCCCATCTAATAAAACAGACTGGCTAGAGATACGACAACTTAACACCATTTTAGGTGATCATTTAATGGTGAAAACCCTTGAAGGTTGGCAACATCTATCGTCAAAAACGCTAACTGAAGTTGAACAGCCCAATAGCACAGAGATTGCCTTATTAGTAAATGATGCAATAAAGAGTAACCAGGCTCGTTATGGCGAAATAAAATCTATAGAAGAGAATTTAATTACTACCACAACGGATGTACGAATTACGCTTGATTGGAACAATATGACCTTGCGTCAACAAGGTGTCGATACTGACTTTATTAATACCATTTATAATATCCATTATTTACGATGGACAGGGGTAAAAGCGCTTGACCAGGTTTTAGGAGTTGTTGGTTTGTTTCTCGTTTTACTATTAGCGGGTATAGGTGTGTTAATGACCATCAAAAAACATAAAACGACTTGATAAGTCTTGTGGTCTGACCTCTTGTTGTGTAAGGTGTTTTTATCAGTTATTTATTGAATATTACTCATGCAACAAGAGTCTCTATATATAAATGATGGAGAGCATCAATTACACCTTCGTCATATCTTTAAAAAAGAGCAGGGTATTCCTGTTCTTATGCTTCATGGCACCATTGAAAATGGCCGAATATTTTATACTGAGTCAGGTAAAGGGCTAGCATGTTTTCTCGCTGAAAATGGCTTTGATGTTTATGTGGCTGACTTTAGAGGTAAAGGCAAGAGTTCTCCTAACTTAAAGGATAACTTTGAACATGGTCAGTATGAAGCTATTACACAAGATATTCCGCTTTTTATGGATTTTATTACGGCCCGCAGCAAACAAAAAATGCATGTTATTTGCCATTCTTGGGGGGGCGTTTTATTTTCGAGTTGTTTGGCACGTTATCCTCAAAGAACTGATCAAGTAGCCAGTTGTATTTGTTTTGGCACAAAACGAACTATTCATCAAAAAAGCTTTCATAAGTGGTGGAAAGTTGATGTTTTTTGGAATTGGTTAGCACCTAAGTTAGCCAAGAAAAAAGGCTATATTGACGCAGTTAAATTAAACTTTGGTGCTGATAATGAAACATTATTGTTTTTGCAGCAAAGTATTGAATGGGTTAAGCCATTGCCTTGGGTTGACCCAGAGGATAATTATGATTATTTTAAAGCTTCTTCGACATTAAATTGGCCTGACACTTGGCATATTACAGGCGTTAATGACGATTTAATGGGACATGCGAATGATGTGAAAGCCTTTATTAGTGAATCTAATCAACAAGCTGAATTTTCGCTATTATCGAAACAGTCCGGTGATTTACATGATTATGATCATATCGATATTTTAACGCATTCCAAGGCCGTAAATGATCACTTTCCCAAAGTAGTTCACTGGTTAAATAATAGATAGGTATTTCTTAAAAGATGATATTCCCCGACATGTATAATTAACATGTCGGGGTTTTTTGAAGTTTATATAGGCTTTTGAAATTTATATATTTAAAACATTATTACCATTCTTTTTGTTAATTTAACCAAGCATTTTTTTCAGCTTTATTCGCTACTAAAATTAACCCAATAGCAATAATCAACACCATAATAGGCATTATCACACTAGCTGTGCCATAAACAGCCATTGAATCAATGACAAAAAATGAATGGTAGTTTTGTACTATTACGCCAAGTACAGAAGCGATTAATAAAATTTTTGCCATTTTCTTTTTCAGTAATAACAATAAACTTCCTAGAGTTCCTGCTATAACAGCTATAGCAAAAGCCGCCGTTGCCCACCCAGGAATGTTTTTATATAACGCTTGTTCTTGACTGGATAACGCACTGAGCATTTCAGGTGTCATTGTGATATGTCCGACAAATGCCATTAAACCGAGGGCATTCCATATCAGTGCGAATATTGTGATACCTAAAAACCATTTGGGTGTTTCAACTTTATCAGTCATTTTATTTCCTCAATTTTATATTTATTATTATTGATTGTGATTTTTCATCATCTTGAGTGTAGTAAATAAAGTGTAATAATGGAATTCATTGTTTAATTATATTAGATTGTAAATATACGATGAGTAACTGAAATACAAAGACTTTATGAATAAATTAAACATAGTTTTAGTGCTGCTATTATTAACAGCATGTAGTGCTAAAACACGGATTCACTTTTATACGACGCACTTATCAGAAGATAAAGTCAATGAAGTGATAAATGCGATAGACAAAGACACCTTTGAGGTCACATTAAACAGCTTACCATACCCTAATGACATTAATGATAATGCCATTATTTACTCTCCAAGTACCAATAGTCGAGAGCGTTTAAATGTATTAATGGCAGTATTATCAGGAGTAGGTTTTAATATTTCTACCGCGAGTTTGATTGCTGCTAATAATCATTCTTTCACCGAAAACAACCTAGGGTTATATCTATTTCCTGACGACTATGTTCAGCCTGAATTAATTAGTTTTCACAATACTTATACAATCCCTTTAGTGAATGAATATGGAGCAACAGACTGCCAGCATGCAACTGTTTTATATTTAAAAGAACCAGACGAGTATATTATCGAAATTAATAAATGGGACGATGAAAAAGAAGACTATCTTCAGGAATATATTGAAGGTAAATGGACGTTGGATGAGGATGATATTCTATATTTACACCATACTGCATGGCAAAAACCATTACTATTTCAAAAAAGTAATTTTCGAAGAAATGAAATTGATGGTGAAAGCAAAGGGGTAAAGTTTACCCCTATTGATAAAGGATTAAATTCAGATGTTTTTTCAGAGACTTATTCAGATGAAGCGAAGGCTGTTAATTGTACTTTTAGTATCAGTTTAGCTTTGTAATTTGTTAATTATTGCTTAGGGATAAAGCTATTTAACTTACTTTATCCCTAAGATATTTCTATTAATTATTCTACATTAACTGAGGTTATTTCTTTGAATTAATAAAGCTTAGCCAAATTTATAAGTCAATTTTTTGATCGTTATTAAAGATAGCAGCAAGATCAGACTTATCATCGAAGTTGAACCGCCGTGACCATGACTGTCACTATGATATTCAACATAATCAGGATCATAATTGCTACTTTCTAATGGTAAAGAGTAAAGCTCGTTAGTATCATCAGAGCTATATGTGGCAACTATATCGCTAAAACCGACTTCATATAAATCAATCAATACATCATAATTATCTGAAATATAACCTTGGTTTAACGTGGTATAAACCTCGTACTCATCATTTTCACTTTCACCATAAATTGAAAAGTTGTCAGTAGTATAATAATGAACCCAATCACCGCCATTTTTACTTAAATATAATTCAGCATAAACGTTAGCATGATCAATGTTATAGGTATCAATAACATCGGCATCAAAGGTCACACTAAAGGTTTGAAAAAAGCCATCTTCGTCATAATCTTCAATGAGTTGGCTAAATGCATGATAAATATTAAAACTGCGATACATGTTAGCTGTCGAGTTACTCGTGTCTTGATGTGCCGCAGATGAACTATTTGCGGTTAATCTCGCAGGCTTAGTTTGTTTAATAGCTTGATGCTGCTTTAAGTCCAAAATTTGCTGTCTTGTTTTTCCTCTAAGCATGTTCTTTGATTTGTTATCAACGTTTTTTAATTTTGCAACCGCTTGTTCTTGTTGCCATTGTTGCTTAATGCTACCAACAGATGTGATTTCACTCTTTTCTTTCGTTTCATTCGCGAAAGTTTGTGTGGTGAATAAAGTAATAGCTGTGGCTAAAGTTAATGTTTTAATCATAATAAAATCCTTGATACTTTTAACGTTAAGCGCATTTAACCCTAATTATTCTGAATGTTAGCTGAACAAATTTTTTATAGTTTTAAAATGACTAAAATAATTCTTGTGTAAAGGTGTTCAGTGTTTATTCAGCTTTATCTCGTTAAATTAATGTCATGTTAAGGCATATAATTAATGGAATTGGTTTTAGTTTACTTTTACACTGGGCGTAGTTTTATTGGAATTAAGTATTGGTAGGTGAAATGAGCACTTTGATTAAGGTTATAAAATTGTTGATGATTATTGTACTCAGTAGTTTTTTTACTACTTGGACTTTATCGGCGATGCCTTTACTCAACAATGGTCTCAACTATGGCGGAGCTTATGTTAATGGCGCAAGTACAAAAGCACTGGCGATTAGTAATTCACAACAAGCCGCTCGTTTGGTTAAGTCGCAATACGGTGGCAAAATACTTAAAGTGCAACGAACAAAAGTTGGCTACAAAGTCAAAGTATTAAAAGACAACGGACATGTGATTTCAGTCACTGTAGATGCCGAATCTGGCCGAATATCAGGAAGATAAATTATGCGCATTTTATTAGTTGAAGATGATCTTGATTTACAGCAACAATTAAAGAGCCAATTAGAAGCGGCAAAATACAGTGTCGATGTTGCTGATGATGGTGAAATAGGGCTGTTTCAAGGGCAAGAATATAATTATGATGCGGCAATTATAGATTTAGGCTTACCCAAATTAGATGGTAAAGCATTAATTAAATCATTAAGAACACAATCGATTAGTTTTCCTATTTTAGTCTTAACAGCTCGAGATCGTTGGCAAGATAAAGTTGATGGGCTAGATGCTGGCGCAGATGACTATCTTACAAAACCTTTTCATCATGAAGAACTATTGGCGCGATTAAATGCATTGATAAGACGCAGCGTTGGGCAATCTAGCCCTGTTATCACTAATGGTCCATTTGTTTTAGATACCACAAGTATGCAAGTAAAAGTAGATAACTGTGATGTAAGCTTGAGCAGTTACGAATATAAAGTTTTTGAATATTTGATGCTTCATCAAGGCCAAGTGAAATCTAAAACACAGTTAACCGAGCACATTTATGATCAAGACTTTGATTTAGATTCAAACGTAATAGAAGTTTTTATTCGACGTTTACGTAAAAAGCTTGACCCGCAAAGTCAATATCAGTTTATTGAAACATTGCGTGGTCAGGGTTATAAATTACGTCAATTTCCACCGGCGTAATGATTATCTCCTTTCATCAATGGCAACATCTTGCTTAATTATCTTCGCCACTATTTTAACTCATTAAAGTCACGCATCATTGTTAGTGCATTAGTGATGGTTATGCTGATTTTGCCGATTGTAGCCGTCTTCATTTCTGACGCCTATCAAAAGCACATGAATGCCAGTGTAGAAAATGAATTAGTCGCATACTCATATTCCATTTTAGCGGTTGCCGAGTTAGAAGAAGGGCAATTATTAATGCCAGAGGT
>JAQWHO010000301.1 GCA_029249355.1 Thalassotalea sp. | reverse complement strand
CTCGTTAGCCTTTTTTGTTGAGGGTATATTAAGCGACCGTCTTAGCTTTTTTTAACATAACAAAGAGCTGATCTTTTAAATGAAGTCGTTGTAATTTCTGTTTCTCTAAATATTCGTCAGAGGTATTTTCAACACCTTTTTCAATCCGATGAACTTCATGATCAAGCTCATGATATTCTTTAAACAAACGAGAAAAGTGAGCGTCAGAGATTTTCAACTCTCTTATTTCATCATTAAATTCGGGGAATTCGTGGTGTAAGTCATGTTTTTCTATAGTCATTTTATTATCCTATTTGGCACATTTAATACATGTTGAGGTGTAAGGTAAAGCCTTTAATCGTTCTGGATTTATGTCGTCATCGCATGTTTCGCAAATACCATATTGCCCGTTTTCAAGCTTTAAAATCGCATTGTTTACCAATGACAACTCTACTTTAGCTTCGTGATGAATTTCATCGAGCACTTCATCATTTTCGCTTTCGGTAGTTTGCTCGGAGAAATCAGCTGAACGACCCTTTTTGAAATCGGCTTCAATAGCGGTGATACGCTGAGTTAATTCAACTTTTTTATCTATTAAGATTTTATCTAGTTGCTCTGACATTATTTATCTCCTTTATTGTTCTACCTTCATCATAAAAGCTTCTAAAAATAATTTATTGATCTAAAGCAAAGTTGGGGAGTAAATTATTTTTTAGCAAAACTTAAGGGGCGAGAATTAAATTTATTGGCGAGGTGAGAGAATAAAGAAGATGAAAATTAAAGGGCGCTAAGCACTATGTAAAGTAGAGCCCTTTAATTTTTATAGATAAGATTTACTTTAATACTATTTTTTTAGCGTCTCAAAAGTGAATTCTTTTGGTGGTGTAGCACCCATTAAATGTTCAACAAAGTAATCCCAGCGTTTACGCATCATAAAGGGTTCTCTCGCAAAACCATGGCCACGATTTGGCAGCATTATCATATCGAAATCTTTATTCGCTTCAATTAACGCATTTACTACTTCTAAGGTATTATTTGGATGAACATTTGTATCGGTAGTACCATGTGCGATTAATAATTTCCCTTTGAGGTTTTTGGCAATTAATTGGTTTGCTTGGCTGTCGTAATTACTGCTGCCATCTTCATTTTTTACTTCTAAACCGTGATATTTTTCACCCCATTCATCTGCATAGTTTCGATTGTCATGATTGCCAGCTTGAGAAACTGCGACACTGTAAAAATCGGGGTAAAGTAAAAGAGCACGAGTTGATGCAAAACCACCTCCTGAGTGCCCCCAAATGCCGACTTTTGAATCATCAATCCAATCATGTTTTGCGGCCAATTGTTGAATTGCAGCGACTTGATCAGGAATACCACTATCGCCCATATTGCCATAATAAAATTCATGAAAGCTTTTTGAACGCCCAGGAGTACCAAGTGCATCAATTTCAATAACAATAAAGCCCAATTCTGCGATGGCTTGGTTATCACCACGTGCATCTCTAAAGTTACGGCCTCTAATACTGCCTACTTGTGGTCCAGGGTACAAATAATTGACTACTGGATAAGATTGAGTCGCGTCAAAATTTGTTGGCTTATACATCAAACCGTAAATGTCATGTTCGCCATTTCTGTCTTTTACGATAAAGGGTGTTGGTGCTTGCCAGCCAGTTTGCGTAAGTTTGGTAATATCCATGGTTTCAACAACAAAGCCTTCGCCATTTTTAGTATTACGCAGATAACTTTTTTCAGCTTTGTTATAGGTAGAAACACGATCAAGAAAGTACTTACCATTGTCAGCTAATGTAATACGGTGATGTTGTTTTTCTGGCGTTAGTAAGGTTAAGTTTGAACCGTCTTTATTAACGCTATAAAGGTAATGAAAATAAGGGTCTCCGCCTTCTTTACCTGCGCCGGTAAAAATAAGCTTACCCGTTTCATTATCAACATGTAGTAGAGAAATGACAGTCCAATCACCTTGTGTGATCTGTTTTTTCACTTTACCTGTTTTTAAATCGATTAAATATAAATGCCCCCAGTCTGAGCGTTGAGAAAACCAAATAACTTCATTGGTTTTCTCAAGATATTGCCAACTAATACCTTGCACACCCGATTCAAAAAAGCTTTCTTCTGTTTCGGTTAAAATGGTTTTTACTTTACCCGTTTCTGCATTAGCAATACGTAACGTGGCGTTTTTATGATCACGTGAAGAAGAAACAAATGCAAAGGTTTTACTATCTTCTGCCCAATCAATATCTAATAAACTGCCGTCTCGGCCGGCGACATGATCTGTAATCGTTGAACGGTGATCATCAGGTGCAATATCAAGTGGAATGACTTTGGCATTTTCTATATCAATGACAACGCGATGAATTTTAAAAATATGCTCATCACCCGGTAAAGGATATTTCCAAACATCAATTTTTGGATGGCCAACAGCGCTTGAAACAATACCCATTTCACCCACGTTTCTGCCATCGTGTTTAAATGTTGTCAGTTTTGTAGAATCTGGAGACCATTTGACCACAGGAGTTGAACGACGAATCCAGCCGGCATTATTGGTTGAATAACCAAAGTTTTCTACGCCATCAGTTGTCAGCTGAGTTTTATTGTTACTCGCAATATCACGCAACCATAAATTATTATCTTGAATGAAGACTGCTTGTTTACCATTGGGTGCTAATAATTCGTTTGATGTTTTTGCTAACTTATCTACTTGGCATATATAACTGGTTAAATTACAGCGATAATCCTCCCCTTTTACCGACAATGAAATGGTCTTTTTTTGAGGGAATGAAACGGAGGAAAAAGGAAGTTTGTCGTGATTAATATCACTTTCAGTAATACGTGCTAGAGATTCAGCAAGTTTTTGATGATCAAAGGCTAATGATTTTTTTTGACTGTTTACGTCAACGCGATAAAAACGATCGCCTTCAATTGTATGGCTGCGATATAAAAGCTCGTTTTCATTCGATGTTGACCAATGCGGATAATCAACGGTACCAGTAACTAATTCTTTAGTGGTCGCTGAAAGCTGTTTCTCTGCTAGTTGATAATCTTCAGTAGTTAATTGTTTTGCTTGCGATAACCCTGTGGTTAATATCGTTACAGCCGTAAATGAGAGTAGTTTTTTCATGAAAACAACCTTTTATTTTTATAGTGCTAACTATCATATCAGTTAATAAATATTGATGGCAGAGCCTAACATAAACAGACTCAATTACAGCGTGACCTTACGCTGAACTAACTTATTTATAAGCTAAAATGCTTAAATATTTCAGCAAGCTACGACTAAAGTCTACCTAATAAAACATCAACTTTAGACTTAGGTCTAATTTCTAAACGCCTCATAACTCTCTAACGTAATAAGTATAAAAATTATAAGCACAAAATAAATATAGCCAAAAGATCGTTTTGTTTTCTTTCTAAGGCTCATAAAAACATCATGGGGAAAGTAACATGTTCAATAGCAAAAAAAGCCTTTTGGCGACAAGTTTATTAGTATTAGCAGGCTCTGCTAATGCAGGTTATTCCATTAAAGTAAATGATACCGATACCATTACATTTGGAGGGTATATTCAAGGCGATATTCGCTACATTGATGGTAATGCCGCATCAACATTAACCAACGATGACTTCTGGATTGGTCACGTTGTAAAAGACGATATTTCAAACACACGTTTTCATGCTGATTCAACGCGCTTTAATACTAAGTATGTGAGTGGCGATATAACGGGTTTTATCGAATTTGATTTATTTGGTGGTGGCGGTAATGAAAAGCTCACAAACTCAAGACACCCTCGTTTACGCCATGCATTTATTAAATATAAAAATTGGACTGTTGGTCAAACGTGGTCAACATTTGTAAATACCAGTGCGATTGCAGAAGCGGCAGATTTTGGTGGTCCATTAGTAGCATAAGCCTTTATTCGTCAAGATTTAGTTCGTTATACTAACGGCGGCTTCCAAGTATCAATTGAAAATCCAGAATCATACGGCGGTTATGTAGGTGCAGGCGGGTACGGTTCAAAAGATTCAATGCCTGATGTTATTGGTAAATATACCTTTAAAGGTGATTGGGGTAACGTTTCTGTTGCTGCCGTTGCTAGACAATTAGAAACTGCAATGGGCGAGTCTGAATCAGCTTTAGGTTATGGCATTGCAGGTCGAATCAATACTGTCGGTAAAGATGATTTGCGTTTTCAACTTCATGGCGGTGAGACAGGTCGTTATGTAGGTGCTGCTGTTGCAACCGACTTAGTGGGTGAAAAAGTTGAAGAAACCACTTCATTCTTAGTGTCATATCGCCATTTTTGGACTGAAGATATTCGTTCAAACTTCTTCTATGGTAATACTGAAACCGAAGAATCAAATAGAGATCGCACTCATTGGGGAATAAACGTTTTTAAAGCTATCACGCCTAAACTTTCATACGGCGTTGAAATAGGTAATTTTGATGCAGAAGACCTTGAAGCTGACTCGAACTATGCACAACTTTCTGTGAAATATGTTTTATAGAACATATTCGTTGATACAACCTTGCGTTAGTTAACCTCGATTTTTTGGGGTTATTATGGGGAAGCATTTTGCTTCCCCTTTTTTATTTTATTTTCAACTGGTAAATCATATAAATATGAATCAATATTATATGAATTAAATAGTAATTTATTATTATAAATTAGTTACAAATACCAATTTTATCGGCTTGGCCAGGGAAAATACCTCTACATGAATATTACCAATAACGAAGTAACATTTTCGTCTTCAGAACAACTTGTTTCCATTACTGATTTGCAAGGCGTAATTCTCTATACCAACGATAGTTTTTGTAAGATTGCGGGTTATTCCGCCGAAGAGCTCAATGGGCAGAACCATAATATTGTCCGGCATCCGGATATGCCTAAAGCAGCATTTGCTGATTTATGGCAAAAGCTGAAACGCGGAGATTCATGGCGAGGCATGGTTAAAAATCGTTGTAAAAACGGTGACTACTATTGGGTTGATGCTTACGTAACCCCTTTGTATGAAAATGAAAATATAGTGGGTTATCAATCAGTACGAGCATGTCCAAGCCATGAACAAAAAATAGCCGCTCAAGCACTGTATAACGCGATAAATCAAGGTAAGTCTGTCAATGAATTCTCCACTAATATTAAATTAAAGAGAGCACTTGCGTTACTAGTAAGCCTATTATCATGTACTTACTTCGCTTATGCCTTTTCAATGCTTGCCGCTATGTCTTTATTGGTAATCTTGGTGCTTATTGTTGCTATCTTCAATGATGAATTTATATTTTTGCCAACCAAAATGACCGAAATACAAACAAAATTTGATAGTCCTTCCCGTTTTTTATTTTCAGGTAAAGGCATTCATGCGCTGCTAAATTACCCCACAATTTTACAACAAGCAAAAGTTCGTACTATTTTAGGACGAAGTCATGACTCAGGAAAAGGCTTGCTTAGCTTGGCTGACGAGCTTAAAAGCACTTCAAGTAAAACCTTAGGAGGCTTGTTTGAAGAAAGCTCACAATTAAATCAGCTGGCAACGGCTATTAATGAGATGAGTGCCACCATTGAAGAAGTCAGTAAAAACACTGTCGGTGCACATGACAAAGTGGTTTCTATTCAAGATGAGTGTTCAAACACCATTACCACAATAGAAAACAGCCAGCGTAAAATTATCAAACTTTCATCGGAAGTTGAAAAAGCAGCATCTACTGCGACAAGCCTTGTTGAAGATGCTAGTAAAATATCCACTATAATGTCTGAGATTGAAGGTATAGCTGATCAAACCAACTTACTTGCGCTTAATGCGGCGATTGAAGCTGCTAGAGCCGGTGAACAAGGTCGTGGTTTTGCGGTTGTTGCTGATGAAGTAAGAACATTAGCTAGCAGAACCCAATCAGCCACGGAACAAATTCGAGGCTCTGTCGTTGAATTGCAAAATACCTTGCAACATTGGAGTACTATCATGCTTGCTAGTCGGGATGATGCAGAATTATGTGTTGCTGACTCTACGCAATCAAAAGATAGTATGGAAAATATTAAATCGATGATGGATGAAATCACCGATGTTACTGCTCAAATAGCAACAGCTTCGGAAGAGCAAAGTGCGGTAGCGAATGAGATTAATCAAAGTGTTCATCACATAGACAACATTTCAAAAGAAAACGTAAACAACGCCGAACATGTTAATACGCATGGACAAAATGTAAATGAAAAAGCACAAGAGTTGGAAAAATTAAGTGCTACATTCCGATAAATAAGCTTCGATATGTAAAATAATAGTTCGTTTAATGTCTCTAATTTATTAATGTCGGGTAGTTGTCGTGGGCATTTCGTCACCGACACTGATAAAATGGGGTAATAATCGTAATTTCTTAGTGAAGAGGTATTTTATGATTCTAAAAGAACTACGTATTAGTCGTCATCTTTCTCAAGAGCAACTTGCTCATATGTCAGGGCTAAATGTTCGTACTATTCAAAGAATTGAAAGTGGAAACAACGCTAGTTTAGAATCCTTAAAATGTCTCGCCGCTGCACTTAACGTTGATATAGCAACGCTAAATCAGGAGAAATTTATGGTAGATAAACATTCAGATAATTGGAAAAAGTTACCTTTTTTATTGAAATTGTGGTTTGTATTTAACTTTTTACAAGCTAGACCAAGTCGAAAATCAGCAGTAAGAATTGAAGTTATTAGTCATCTATTTGGCTTCTTATTTTGTTGTATTGGATTAATTAATGAAGCCGCACTTTCTGGTGGGTTAATGCTATTATTTATCGCCTATCTGTATCACTTTTTGAAACGCCAAGGTGATAAATACGGTATTTGGTACGATAGTGAATTAACTCAATAGACAATATTACAACATTATATTTAGGGGCTAATAGAGCTCTCGTTAAAATGAAGCTCTATTTCATATAAGGATAAACTTTCATTTATTATCAGTTTTCCCCTTAATGACTTGTTGGCGCTCTTGCTCATATATTTCATAACTTTTTTGATTCACGTCTTTCAAACATTGCTCACGTTCGTGTCCAACATAGATATTACAGTACGATTCTTTGTTTAATTTTCCTGCGTTATAAAGCTCTTTCGAGGAACAGGCACTTAGAGCAGATGAAAAAACAACGCAATAGAGTAATACCTTAAATGTCATTTTATTTCCTTAATGAAGATGTATTTTCATTGTTAGTAGTTTTATATGGATAAAAGTTCATTAGTGGATATTTAACTTGATCTGAAGTGTTAATTATTACCGTAAAATACGGTAGACTATTGCTAATTTTTTAGCATAGTGAAAACCTTATGTCACCTTCAGAACAAACCACTGTAACCTCTCAAGACTCAGCTGATTCTGAAAGCACGACACATTTTGGCTACCAAACCGTTGAAAAAAACGAAAAAGAGTCAAAAGTGGCCAGTGTATTTCATTCTGTCGCACAGCAATATGACGTGATGAACGATTTAATGTCGTTTGGCATTCATCGCTTATGGAAACGTTTTACCATTGATGCAAGTGGCGTTAGGCCTGGCAATAAAGTGTTAGATTTAGCTGGTGGAACAGGTGATTTAACGGCTAAATTTTCCAAACTGGTTGGCCGTGAAGGTAAAGTTATTCTAGCAGACATAAATAGTTCAATGCTCAATGTTGGCCGAGATAAGTTGCGTGATAAAGGTTTAGTACAAAATATTGAATATGTACAAGCTAACGCACAATATTTACCTTTTGAAGACAATACCTTTGATATCATAACCATTGCCTTTGGTTTACGTAATGTCACTGATAAAGATATGGCGCTACGTTCGATGTATCGTGTTTTAAAGCCGGGTGGACGTTTGTTGGTTTTAGAATTCTCAAAGCCAGAACATGAAATTATCAATAAAATTTATGATTTCTATTCGTTTAATATTTTGCCAAAGATGGGCGACTTGGTGGCTAAAGACGGTGAAAGTTATCAATATTTAGCTGAATCAATTCGTATGCATCCTGATCAAGAAACGTTAAAAAGCATGATGAATGATGCAGGTTTCGAGCAAATATCGTATAAAAATTTAACAGATGGTGTTGTGGCATTACACAAAGGCTATAAGTTTTAACCTTTATGTACCATAAAGCTGAGTAAGTAATTATGAGCCAAATAATGCATCAACAAGCACTTTGTTCGGTATTAGAAAAAATACTGAATAAGGCATTGTCTTTAAACATAAATGGTACGCAAGGTTTGGCAGTGTTAGAGCAAAAAACTTTAACCATCTATTTGGCTGAACTTAACTTCCCCTTAAGTTTTTCAATTAATCAGCAAGCAATTTTAGTTACCACATTAACTGAGCGAAGTGATTGTCAATTAAAAAGTAGTATTGCAAGTCTTGTAGAATTACAAAAAGAGCAGCAACTAACTGAATTAATTAAGCAAGATAAGCTCGACATTTCAGGCGATATTAAAGTTGTTCAACAGTTTGCTGCTGTCTTTGAAAATTTATCAATTGACTGGCAATCTGAGCTTGCTGAACATATTGGCGATATTCCTACCTATAAATTGTCACAATTGGCCTCGTGGCTTAACAACAAAATTAAATTTGCTACTGAACAAATTCAAGCCGATGCAAGTGAATGGCTGGTTCATGAAAAACGCTTAGTTGTTACTCATAGCCAAATAGCAGCATTTAACCAACAGGTTACAGATATTGCAGATGAAGTCGTTAATATTGAGCAGAGAATGGCAAATTTAATGACTAAAATTATCAGCACAACCCATGATGAAAGTCATTAATGTGCCGCTTTACTAGGAAGTTTTTGTGAGTAGTTTTCGTTTATATCGCATTGTAAAAACGTTTCTAAACTTTGGTTTAGATGAATTATTGCCGAAAAAGTCAATTCCTTGGTACATAAAATGTGCCCGTTTCAGTTTGTTCTGGCTGAGGAATAAACACAAAGACAAAGCTTTAGCATTACGTTTTCGTTTAGCGATAGAATCCTTAGGTCCTGTTTTTATTAAATTTGGCCAAATGCTGTCAACAAGACGAGATTTACTGCCAGATGACTTTTCAAATGAGTTAGCTTTATTACAAGATCAAGTTACTGCTTTTGACGGTGAAATTGCACAACAACTCATTATCAATGCAATCGGCAAAGATGAATTTGCACTTTCGTTTGAAGATTTTGATTTAACACCTTTAGCTTCCGCCTCAATTGCACAGGTACATACCGCTACCTTGTTACAAGACGGTCATCCCATAAAAGTGGTCATTAAGGTTCTGAGGCCAAAAATAGAAAAAGTGATCCATGCCGACATTAACGTGATGGCAATGTTTGCGGGGATATTTTCAAGATGGTTGCCTGATGGTAAACGATTACGTCCAAAAGAGGTGGTTGCCGAATACAAAAAAACCATTTTGGATGAGCTTGATTTAAATCGAGAAGCGGCGAACGCGATTCAATTAAAACGAAATTTTAGTCAAGGTCGCAAAAATGATCACGTACTTTATGTGCCAGACATTTACAGTGAGTTTAGCAGCAAAAGTGTTCTCGTTATGGAACGCATCTACGGTATAGGGGTTGCCGATGTTGATAAGCTTAATGACCTTGGTGTTGACATGAAGTTATTAGCCGAACGCGGCGTAGAAGTGTTTTTCACTCAAGTGTTTCGAGATAGTTTTTTTCATGCTGATATGCATCCGGGTAATGTATTTGTTGATGCAACCAAACCGACTGATCCCACATGGATTGCCATAGATTGCGGTATTGTAGGGACATTAAATAGAGAAGACAAACGTTATTTGGCTGAAAATTTTGTCGCATTTTTTAATCGTGATTACCGCAAAGTTGCTCAGTTGCATGTTGATTCTGGCTGGGTGCCAGCAGAGACAAGCGTTGATGAATTTGAGTTTGCAATTCGTACGGTATGTGAACCTATTTTCAATAAACCTCTAGCAGAAATTTCTTTTGGTCAGGTATTAGTTAACTTGTTTAATACCGCTAGACGTTTCAACATGGAAGTACAGCCTCAACTGGTGTTATTGCAAAAAACGTTACTTTATATTGAAGGGCTTGGGCGTCAACTTTATCCGCAATTAGATTTATGGCAAACAGCAAAACCCTTTTTAGAAAACTGGGTTAAAGAGCAAATGGGTGTAAAAGCGGTCTTTAATAAAATTAAAGAAAACATTCCGTTTTGGAATGAAAAATTACCTGAACTGCCTGATCTTGTTTATGACTACTTAAAAAATGGTAAAGAAAGCCAACTACAACATGTTACTGTACTGAAACAATTACAGCAGCAAAATCAAAGTAATACCCAAAAAATTATCTATACTGTGTTATTAGGATCATTGTTTATAAGTCTGTCTATTATTTTTAGCTAATATCACTAGCACTATCGGGGTGCGGTGAAAAATGTAAAAAGGTATCACTTTGCGCAAATATAAAAACTATTGGGTTATTTTTTGGATTTTTCTACTAGGTATTGGTTTTTCGTTAGTTGTTTATATTACTCTACAAAAATGGGAAAAAATTGATCATCAATTGGCTTTCCAATCTCAAGCTCAATCTACTGTTCATTCTATTGAAAATGAGTTTAATGACTTTACTAATGCCTTATATTCATTTGGCGACTTCTTCCAACTTTCTGAAAACGTATCAAGGGAGCAGTTTGCTCAGTATAGTCAAAGTCATTTAGCTCGTTATCCCAGCATTCTATTATTTTCATGGAACCCTATGGTTTTGTCTGCGGATCGTGAAAATTTTTCTGCTCAAATGGCTAATGAAGGCTTTTCTGGTGTTGAAATTCGTAAGGTGGATACCGATGGTAATCTTATTCCTGAAGAGAAGAGAGGTTATTATTTCCCCGTATCGTATATCGAGCCTTTAGATGTTCTTACGCATCTACTAGGGTTTGATCTTGCGTCTAAAGATGAAAGGCATCAAGCAGTTAAACTGGCATTTGATCAACAAAAGTTAATTGTCACAGAAAAGGTCTTTATCACTATTGAAGAGAACAGTTTTGATGGGCTATTATTGATTCTTCCTATCTTTGATAACAATAGCTCAAGTATTACAGGAGAAAAAATTAAAAAGGGTGTACTTGTTGAGGCGATTAATTTATCTAATTTCATCAACAATGCCTTGTCCACAAGTGATAAAGAGCAATTTGAGATTATCATTACAGATTATGATGGAGGAGAAGGACGTCAGGTTTTATATGACTCACATGCTTCACCATTTCCTAAAGATGACATAGATCACTTATTCCAAAACCCTAAAGAGGGTGATTATTGGGTTCAAACGATTGAGTTTGAAAATAGAACATTTTCTATTATTGTTTTACCCAAAAAAGCATTATTATCATTTGATTTGATAAGTGTCTCTTGGTTTGGGTTTTTAGGCTCATTAATTTTAACGTTTATATGTTGTTATTATTGGCTTAAAAGACATCACACTACATTAGAAATTGTCATACGCGCGAAACAATATTCAACGGCGAATCGTCAATTGAGCCAGGAAATTATTGAACGATTAAAAGTTGAAAAGCGGTTAATTAAATTCGCCCATGCCTTTCAGCTTTCTGCTGATGGTATTAACTTACTTGATATGAATGGCGATTATACCTACTGCAATCAAGCATCTGTTGCCTTGTATGGCTATAACACCACTCAAATGCATGATCTGCATTATTACGACATTAATCAAGATCCCGCTATAAAAGAGCTTGACCTATTAACGCAAGTTAGCAGGCAAGGTACTTGGCATGGTGAATTTGATCAAACACGTAAAGACGGCACTAAATTTCCTGCTTCTATTTCTTTGTCTTTAATAAAAGATGATACCGGTAGTGAAATCGGAATATTAGAAATTACCCGCGATATTAGTGAAACCACTCAGTTAGAAGCAGAACTTCAGCAATCGAGAAAAATGGAAGCCCTTGGTACCTTAGCAGGTGGTATTGCTCACGATTTTAATAATATTCTAGCCTCTATTTTGGGTAATTCCGAAATGATTATCATGAGTAAAATAGAGCCAATAAAGACAAAAAGTTATATTGACAATATTCAAGAAAGTTGTGTAAGAGCTGCAGATTTAGTTAAACAAATAATGACTTTTAGCCGCATGGAAACCATGCAATTACACACCATTGATTTAGCCAAAACGATTAACAATGCACTGACGATAATTCGTGCTTCTTTACCGGCTAATATTCACATTAGCAGCAGTATTAACCCTTATTGTGCTTCGATAAAAGGCGATGAAACTCAGATCCATCAAATTATATTTAATTTATGTTCGAACGCTAGCCAAGCGATTGGAGAAAATGGCGGTACTATTGCGATTGATTTACATCAAGAAGATACCTTGTCATACGACAATCAAAAAGTGCCTAAGGAGCAGGTACGACTTTCCATTACTGATACAGGTAAAGGAATTTCAGCGGAGAATGTTTCTAAAATATTTGACCCATTCTTTACCACGAAAAAAGTAGGCGAAGGTACCGGACTTGGTTTAGCGGTAGTGAAAAGTATTATTGAAAGTCATGAAGGCGAAATTAGCGTTAAAAGTGTACCTGAACAAGGAGCGAGCTTTATTATTACTTTCCCTACTTGTGAAAATGCTAAAGCTAAGCCACCAGTGCCAGAAATAGAAATAGAGAAAAAACCAGAGTCAGCCAGTAAACATGTATTAATTGTTGAAGATGAGCCACATATCTCTAAACTTTATCAAGAATTTATTAACGAATTTGGTTATCAAACAACGGTTTGTGAAGATGGCCAACAAGCGTTAGCGGCATTTGATGATCCTAACAATTCAATTGATTTAGTCTTAACCGATCAATCAATGCCCAAGGTTACAGGTAAAGAGTTAAGTATTATTCTGTTAAACAAGCAACCCACCTTGCCTATTATTATGTGTACGGGCTATAGCGAATTAATTAATGAAGATGTTGCTAAAGATATTGGCATTAAACATTACTTTTTAAAGCCCGCGAGTTTAACTAAATTAATGACGGTTATTGATAATCTATTGAAAGATTAATTTCCCTTGATATACACTATTGGCAAATTGTTAATATTTAGTGAATAAACTTATCAATACAGCTATCAATAGATTGTCTTCTTTACCGGTATTAATTTCAGGGCCTATTGTTAGGCATGTTGAAGCGCAACAACTTACTTTTTGGCTAGCAACTAGCAAGGAACTCCCTTTAACTTTTCAATTATTTGATAAGGGGATTTCGCTGTTTGAACGCGAATTAACAGCTCAAGAACAACAAATTATTCCTATAGGTAAACAAGCGTTTATTCACCTTATCTCTATTGATTTTGAACATCCGCTTCCGTATCAAACAGAACTTCATTACGACTTTGAGTTTTTTAATGAAGGTGAAAAACAATCAATAAGTAAGCTAATACCTGAGCTGTTATATCAAGAACAACAATACCCCAGTTTTATCATTTCTCGTGACATTAAAACCATGCTTCACGGCTCTTGTCGCAAGCCACATTTTGACAGTGGTGATGGCTTACAACAAGTTGATGAGGTAATTGCCGCCAGCGTTTTAGGTGAAAAGCAACGACCTGCGATGTTAATGATGTCAGGTGATCAAATTTATGCAGACGATGTTGCGGGTCCAACCTTAGTCGCAATTCATCAAGTGATTGAGAAGCTTGGGCTTTATCATGAAAGTTGGCAAGGTGCGGTGGTCAATGATAGTGAATCCTTGTTCAATAGCGAACTTTGCTATTACCAGCGAGATAAATTGCTGCCATTCGCAAAAGCCAACAAAGCGCTTTATGATTCATTTTTTGCCGCCAGTAAAAAACCTATTTTTACGTCGGTTAATTCGAAAAATCACTTGGTGACCTTTGCCGAAAACATGGCGATGTATCTGTTGGTTTGGTCGCCACAACTATGGCAACTCGTTGATTTTTCACAGGCGAAAATTCCCACCGAATATCAGAAGCAATACCAGCAAGAACAGAAAATTATTGAGCGTTTTGTCGAAGGGCTTTCGAGTGTTAGGCGTGCTTTGGCGCATATTCCTAGTTATATGATTTTTGATGATCATGACATTACTGATGATTGGAACTTAACAAGAGGTTGGGAAGAAGCCGCTTACAGTCACCCATTTTCAAAACGTATTATTGGCAATAGCCTCATTAGCTATTGGCTATGTCAAGGTTGGGGGAATGCGCCTAAAAAGTTCACATCGTTAAATGAGCAGCGTGACATTTTCTTTACTGAAAATGGACTTCATCAACACGAAGAATTGGTGGAGCAGCTTTTAGACTGGCAACAATGGCATTATAGTTTAGCAACTTCGCCGAAAGTGGTCGTGTTAGACACGCGAACTCAGCGTTGGCGTTCAGAAAGTCGTTCATCTAAACCTTCTGGGTTAATGGACTGGGAAGCCTTGTCAGAGCTCCAGCAAGAGCTAATTAACGAACCTAAAGTTATTTTGGTTTCACCTGCGCCTATTTATGGGGTAAAAATGATCGAGGCTATTCAGCGAGTTTTTACCTTTTTTGGTCAGCCATTAATGGTAGATGCTGAAAACTGGATGGCACATTCTGGAACCGCTAATGTCATGCTGAATATTTTTCGCCATGTAAAAACACCACCTGAGTTTATTATTCTTTCTGGTGATGTGCATTATTCTTTTGTTTACGATGTTACTCATCGCTTTCAACGCAGTAGCTCTAAAATCGTCCAAATTACCTGCAGCGGCATTAAAAATGAATTTCCTGCTGAGCTATTAACCTGGTTGGACAAATTGAACCGTTATTTGTACGCAACGTATTCTCCATTGAATTGGTTTACCAAACGTCGTCGAATGAAAATACAGGTAAGAAAACCAAATAATAGTACAGATTCAACATTATTTAACGGCAGCGGTATCGGACAAATTACACTTACAAATGATGAACATATTGTTGAAGCGAAAGTTATTTGCGCGAATGAAAAAACGGTGCTCTTCCATACCAGAAAAGAAGTAAACGACTAAAGCTTCTTGCTTCTCTGTTTATAGAGAGCAGATATTAAGGTCATAGCAAAGATGATGAGTAGTCATCATTTTTAGCTATGGCCAGTTTTTTACTTAATGCAGTTTTACTTTTCTTGGCTTTCTATTTCTTCTTCATCATCACTGATTGTTACTGTCCCTTTTCTTAACTCTTGTACCTTCATCATGGCTTGCATTTTTTCAAGTTGAGGTGTTGATAATCTGCCTTCAATAGGAGAGAAATCAGTTATGTTGCCATTCATAAACCCGGAATTTGCAAATGAAGCCGAATCACGAGCCGTAAAAGCATCGATTAATGCTGCAGGACTACTGGCAATACTTCCGCCATATTTTCTTTCTGTGCCGTATATGTCAGCTATTTTCCAGTTGGTTATATCGGTTTTAATTTCACGGGAGGCCAATAGCTTATCTTTGTAGGATCTAATTAAATACTTGGCTAAGTGTTCTTTTAAATCTTTATCAAAGTTTTTAAAGAACATTTTGTTTTCTTCGTATAGGTACGACACTCTAAAAGTCGGTGAGTTATCACTATACGTACCGCGATTTGAATTAATAAATACATTGGCGTTTTTTGCTAGTTTTCTCCAAACTTTATCACCGGTATAAGCTTTAGTTGTAATATCTGGACTGGCGATGTTTCCTTGGTGGAAACCGTAAATTAATAACGGGTCGTGACCAAAGTTATGGATAACAATTTGTTTGATATCATTTAAGCTTATGTTTTCATTGGCTACGATTAAGTGCTTTTTATCTAACAAGCCTTCTTCTTCAATTAAAGGTTGGATATTTTGTTTAGGATAAATCTGGACAAGTTGCTCGATTAAAGAAATGTTATAGAGATTCAACCAGTAGGCTAATTGTTCATCTTTGGAAAAGAAATGCAGAGGTGAATCTGTAGGAAGTTGTTCTAAGCTTTTTCTAACATTACTAATTAAGGCGACTTTCTTTGGGGTATCGAACGTGTCATAGAAAAATCGATTGCCTTCTAAATCGGTCAGTGGCTTTACTTTATTTTTTAAACGAGTACCTGTTTTAGCTTTCGATTGTTTAGCTTTTTGTCGGCTAGATTTCCCCATATATAAAACTGAAGCTTGGAATAATGTGTCAACATCATCATAAAGGATGACGAAGTCTGAGCTGTTGTCGTATTGGCTAAATTTTTCTAAGGTTTTTTTATCAAGTGCTAATGAATTAAAACTTAATAAAGTGATAGCAATCACAAGGATTATATTTTTTATTTTCATTTTACGTCCTGTAT
>JAQWHO010000300.1 GCA_029249355.1 Thalassotalea sp. | reverse complement strand
AGCTTACAAGTATCTTCAGATTTAGAGCAAGCAAACAGTGATATTTCACAACTAACGGATAATAATAGCCAGTTAACCAGTGAAATAACGTCACTGAAAACACAATTAGCCCAAACTGAATCTCAATTATCTAATCAAGATTTAGATTTAAAGAAAGAGTATTTTTTCAATGGCGCTATTGTTTTGGCCATAGGTTTAATTTTTGGATTAGTATTGCCGAGATTAACAGCACGTAAAAAAGGCTCAATGGAAAACTGGAAATAAAGATTCTAGCGCTTTCTTTTGTAAATTTATTTAAATTACCTTTATCTCAGCTTTAAAGATTGAATACTATATTTTGAAATTCCATAAATTACATTACGTATTACTTTTCCTGTGCCTATCTGCAAATGCAGAGCCGTGGATTGATAGCTCAAACCTATTTTTAAGAGAAAATATTCAACATTTAGTAGATGCTGGTTATATTACAACACCAGTCACTACATTCCCTTTAATGTGGTTTGATATTGCGCAAGACTTAAAAAAAATCCCTTATTTCAAGTTAAATGAATCTGAATTAGATGCCTATAATTATATAATGCATCAATTGAAGCTAGCAAAAAAAAACCAAACAAAGGTTGAAGCGATTTTTGCCACAGAAGACAATCGCTTTACTAGTTTTGGTGACACGTATAGAGCTAAAAAAAGTATTACGATTCATAATAGTTTTATGAGCGACTCATTCGCTATAAACTTTTCTCCAAGCTATATTTTTTCACCAACTAACGAAGATAATAAGCATTTTGATGGCAGTTATCTCGCTGGTTTTTGGGGGAATTGGGTTATTTCTGTTGGTAAACAAGACAGATGGTGGGGGCCAGGCTGGGATAGTAACTTAGGTTTAACCAACAATGCTAAACCAATCCCTGCAATCGCGATTTCAAGAAAATCAGCAACTCCTTTTACAGTCCCTTTTACTGAAATATCAATACCTTGGACAGTTACATCTTTTATGGGTGTGATGGATGATAATAGAGTTATTAAAGACACTCTCTTATGGGGTTTTAGGCTCAACTTCAAACCAATACCAAATTTAGAGATAGGAATAACACGTTTAGCACAATGGGGTGGCGAAGGTCGGCCCCAAGATTCCTCAACCTTTTGGAATGTGCTTATAGGTAAAGACAACTGTGGCGCTGGCGGTCTTGATTGTTTGGCAGGTGGTTCTCAAGAACCAGGCAACCAACAGGCTGGGTATGATTTTAGGTATTCATTCAACTTACTCGATACAGCTTTTGGCTTATACGGACAATCCTTAGCAGAAGATGGCAATGATAACAGCTCTTTAAGTTTTTTAACTGAAGTCCAATCACAAATTGGTATGGATGCTCGAATCAATGTTTTTGATACCAGCTCTACTTTCTTTATCGAATATGCTGATACCTATACAGACTGTGTTGACGAAGATACCATTGACGTTGGCAATTGTTTTTATGAGCACCATATTTATCAAACAGGCATGCGTTATGAACAACGGACACTCGGTAACCTATACGATAATGATGCAAGTAGCTTAGTCTTTGGTTTAATATCAAACATTAGCAACAATACCCGTATGACAATAAAACTACGTAATCTAAGATTGAACAAAGACAATAGTGACAAGAATGTAGGTAGCGTTATTATTGGTAACCCTTTAACAAAGTTTGCTGAAAACACCAGCATGCTTTCTACTAAAATTCAGCATAGTTATCAAAACTGGCGATACACTGTTGGTGTAGATATTAGCCAATCGACGTTTAAAAATGCTATTGCTGATAGAAAGAAAGCCAATCTATTTTTATCTGTTGAATACAACCTTTAATGAATTCTTTAATCAGGCGTTCTCTACTACCTTCTAACTTTAAGTGCAGCTATACATTAAAAATGTAATGTCTTAATCTAGTAGGTAACTCTCTTTTAAAAATCACTAATAAGTTAATTAATATGCCTATAAATACCTCTTGCCCTGTTTATATCATTAACCTCGATTGTGCCCCGGACAGAATGACTAATATGCATGAACAACTTATTAGTTTGAATTTAGAATATTCCCGTATTCCAGCGGTCAAAGGCGCTGACTTATCTGAGATTGAAATCAACCAAGTTTATTCTCCCGCGCTTAACAAAAAATACTTTAGAGCCAATTTAAGTTTAGGCGAAATAGGCTGTTACATGAGCCACAGAAATATTTGGCGTAAAATGGTTGACGAGAACATAGCCTTTGCGGTGATACTAGAAGACGATATGTTATTAACTTCCCAGTTTACTGATATTTTTCAACATACCGATATAATGAAGCAATACGATTTGATCAAACTTGCTGACAACAGAGATCATCAGCCAAAACATAAAAAACAGATCGGTGATGATTTTGAATTAATTAACTTCACCAAAATTCCCAATTGCACAACGGGTTATACCTTAAGCCTTAAAGGTGCGAAAAAACTATTAATCAGAGAAAAGCTTTATCGACCTGTCGATATTGATATGCAATTTTGTCATGAGCTTAATTTGTCAGTATTCGGTTTACGCCCATACCCTATTACAGAAAATAAAGATTTCACCAGTGATATAGCCACCTTAAATGGCGGCTTTCACGGTCATAAAAGTACCAGTTTTATTCGAAATATAAAATACCGTATCCATTTGTGGTGGCATAGAAAAAACTATATTTCAGGTGAACTTTAGTTAACCGCTTAAATCACCAAAACTTCCAGTAATTCAACTGCTTTCGCATTTTAAATTGCCTTATAAAATCACCTTTGATTTTTTGCATAGGCGTTCTTTCTGTTAGCTTTTCTTCAATAGCATCGAGTAATCTTTCAGACGATCTTCCATCTTGATAAGGATGGGTATCATCAATAAAATTTTGTATATTAGCCATCAGTTCTTTAGGCTGTTTTAAAGCAAGCTTAATTGACTGTTCTAATTTAGAAGGATCATCAATATCGATTAAATAATTCTGCGGATTGATATTTTTAAAAGTCACAACAGGCTTACCTTGTAACAAAAACATGATCAATACCGAAGATGTATCACAAACCATAACGTCAGCTTCTTTCAACAACGGAATGACGTCATCTGTTTCAATAAAAGACAAATATTCACTTTCTAATGTTTTATATTGCTTAACAATTTCATTATCCATTTTAGGGTGGAACTGTAACAACCAACGCCAAGAACCTTTTTTACTTAATTGTTTGATAGTTTCAAATAGGTGAGGAGCACAAGTTAAGTGTTTAGAAAAAGTTGAACACATTAATATTGTTGGAATGTCATTATCTTTAGTTGGTGATTTAAATTGGAATAAAGGATCTAGTGCACACCAGCCTGTTTCTTTAACACTAAATGATTGATGTTTTTCAGCCATCCTAGAAAACTGAGCAGTTGATTCGGGGCCTTGTGTGCAATAAAGATCAAAACAATTACGTACTTTATAGTGATCATTATTTCCTTTTTTATCCAATTTACCTGCGTCGAAGCCATGAAAAACAGCAACATTAATACCTGGTAAAAACGTAGGTGCGATATTTGCTGGAAATAAAACAGCATCAGGAGAGTACGCCATCACTTCTTCAATCGAATTAAGCACTTTTTCATCAGAGTGAAAATATGCTCTATTTACACTAGAACCCTGTATAAACCATGCAACTTCAGCATTTCTTTTTAATATGGCACTTTGAACAGGCCTTAAAATTGAAAAGCTGTAATTTTGAGAAATATTTAGTAGATACTTTCTTGCTATCATAAACCTACGAGAAAATTGCTAACGGATTAAGCTATATTCTACCCGATTTTATAAGGTGAATAACAATTAGTTAGCTAACTTCATTCACTTGTTATGCAAAATACAAATATCGTTAGACTTTTTTGCTCTCAAGTTTTAATTGACAAAAACTGAGTAAATACGCTATTAATACATCACTAACTAATTTATCTGCTCTTCTATTAATTAATGAGCCGATTGATAACAAGAAAGTTAAACAAAATATGTCTCATTTAATTTACACAATTCGTACAAACCTCCTCCTCCTCGTATTATTAATGCGCGGATAGTTTTTTATTGATATAAATTAAATAAAACAATTATAACCCGCGCCAATTTTCGCGGGTTTTTTTATGCCCGTAATTTATATTTTTTTTGGCATAAAATAGTTATTAATATTATTAAAGGAAGCATTATGGATAACCAAGTCGTTATTTTTGACACTACATTACGAGATGGTGAACAGGCGCTAAACGCAAGTCTTTCAGTACATGAAAAACTACAAATTGCACTAGCAATTGAACGCCTAGGTGTTGATGTAATGGAAGTTGGCTTTCCGGTTTCTTCTCCTGGTGATTTTGAATCGGTGCAAAAAATAGCGCAAACTGTCAAAAACTCTCGCGTTTGTGCATTAGCTAGAGCGGTTGAAGGTGATATTCAAGCCTGCGCCGATGCATTAAAAGTCGCAGACCAATTTAGAATTCATACTTTTATATCAACCTCAGATGTTCATGTTCAACAAAAATTAAAAAAAGACTTTGCTGATGTTGAAGCCATGGCAATTCATGCAGTTAAGTTCGCACGTAGATTTACGGATGACGTTGAGTTTTCTTGTGAAGACGCGGGTCGTACCCCTATCGATAATTTATGTCGTATGGTTGAAAATGCGATAAAAGCGGGTGCTACTACCGTCAATATTCCTGATACCGTGGGTTACACTATCCCCAACGAATTTGGCGGAATAATCACTAATTTATTTAATCGAGTGCCGAATATCGACCAAGCAATAATTTCAGTGCATTGTCATAACGATTTAGGATTAGCCGTAGCTAACTCAATGGCTGCAGTGCAAGCAGGTGCTCGTCAAATTGAATGTACGATTAATGGCATTGGTGAGCGTGCCGGTAACTGTTCATTGGAAGAAGTGGCGATGATCATGAAAACTCGCCAAGAATTTTTAGGTGTACAAACCAATATTCAACATCAAGAAATTGCTCGTACATCAAAGCTTGTCAGTGATTTATGCAATATGCCGGTGCAATTAAACAAAGCCATTGTCGGTGGTAATGCGTTTAGTCACTCTTCAGGTATTCATCAAGACGGTATGTTAAAAGCCAGCAACACCTACGAAATAATGACACCTGAAAGTGTCGGAATTGCTAAAACAAAATTAAACTTAACTTCTCGGAGCGGTCGTCACGTTATAAAACATCGTATGGAAAGCTTAGGTTATCAAGAAAACGACTTTAATTTAGAAGAGTTATACACTGACTTTTTAGAATTAGCAGACAAAAAAGGTCAAGTGTTTGATGATGATTTAGAAGCATTACACTTTAATCTTCAACAGCAAGGTGAAAAAGACTTTTATCAGTTAGACACTTTAAACGTGCAATGTGGCGGTGGTGAGTTTGCGACGGCCAGTATTAAATTATTAGCTGGAGAAGAAAGCCAAATAGTGTCTGAAACAGGTAATGGTCCGGTGGATTGTTTATATCGCGCAATAAAGAAAGCCGTTGATATTGATTTTGAAGTAGCCGATTACAAAATTTCCAACAAAGGCGAAGGTGAAGACGGCTTAGGAAAAGCTGATTTAGTGGTGACTTGGCAAGGGCGAAACTTTCACGGTTATGGTTTAGCTACCGATGTTATTGAAGCGTCTGGTCAGGCATTAATTCATACGCTAAACAGCATTCACCGCGCACAAACGATTGCGGCGATTAAAGAAGAAAATCAAAAATAAGTGGTGGCAACAGTCCCCCTTAATAATTATGCAAAATATCAAGTCATAGAATTATTTCATACCAATCAACTTGTGTATTGAAATTAAGACCAATTACCTTTGGTAATTTTATGACAATAAACAGAATATAACTTTTAAGAAATAGGTTTAAAAATGTCAAACATAGCAGTATTAGCCGGTGACGGTATTGGCCCAGAAGTAATGGTTGAAGCGAAAAAAGTATTGGCCGCCGTTGCGGATAAATTTCAATTAACCATCAATACAAAAGATTATGATGTTGGTGGTGCCGCTATTGACAATCACGGCAATGCCCTTCCTGATGAAACCATGCAAGGTTGTCAGGCAGCTGATGCTATTTTATTTGGTTCAGTTGGCGGCCCTAAATGGGCAAAATTACCACCAACTGAACAACCTGAACGATGTGCACTTTTAGGATTACGTGGTCATTTCGATTTATTTTGTAATATGCGCCCTGCTACGTTACAGCCAGCGTTATCGTCTTTATCAACGTTAAGAAGTGATATTTCTGCTCAGGGTTTCGATGTATTAATCATTAGAGAGTTAACCGGCGATATTTATTTTGGCGAACCAAAAGGTAGAAAAGGCGAAGGTGAAGAAGAAACAGGGTTTGATTCAATGTTTTATTCTCGTCGTGAAATTAAACGCATCGCTCATTTAGCTTTCCAAGCCGCACAAAAGCGTAATAACAAAGTAACCTCAGTGGATAAAGCGAATGTTTTAGCAACCAGTCAATTATGGCGTCAAGTGGTTGAAGAAGTTGCAGTTGATTATCCAGATGTTAGTTTTGAACATCTTTATGTAGATAACGCAGCAATGCAGTTAGTGCGAGACCCAAATCAATTTGACGTCATGTTATGCCCCAATTTATTTGGCGATATTTTGTCAGATATTTGCGCGATGATCACAGGTTCAATGGGCTTATTACCATCAGCAAGTTTAAATAGTGAAGGTTTTGGTATGTATGAACCAGCTGGTGGCAGCGCGCCAGATATCGCAGGCCAAGGTATCGCAAACCCTATCGCACAAATTTTATCAGCTGCACTGATGCTTCGTTACAGCTTAAATGAAGATACTGCTGCGAAAGCTATAGAAGATGCGGTCGGTAGCGCATTAGATAACGGCGTTTTAACCGCTGATTTATTACCCGCAGACCAAAGAAGTAATGCAAAAACCACCAGTGAAGTCGGTGATTATATTTGCGCTCAAATTAATGCTGCGTCTGCAGCTGCAAGTCAAGGAGCATAACAATGGCAACGACATTATATGAAAAATTATGGCAACAACACTTAGTTGAAGAAAAAGCCGGTGAAACACCGTTACTTTACGTAGATCGCCATTTAATACACGAAGTAACTTCTCCGCAAGCCTTCGCTAATTTGAAGTTTCATAACCGCCCTATTCGCCATCCAGAGCGCACTATTGCGACAATGGATCACAATATTTCAACACGCTCAATTGAAATTGATGCTGCGGGTGAAGGGGCTGCCAATCAATTACGAACATTAGAAAAAAACTGTAAAGAGTTTGGTATCGAATTATTTGGTATGGGTCATAAAAACCAAGGTATTGTTCATGTTATGGGGCCTGAACTTGGCTTAACATTACCCGGTACTATTATTGTTTGTGGTGATTCTCACACTGCCACTCACGGTGCATTTGGTGCACTGGCTTTTGGTATAGGTACATCTGAAGTTGAGCATGTATTTGCTACGCAAACCTTGCGTCAAACCAAAGCAAAAACCATGAAAATTGAAGTGAATGGTCAAGTAGGCGAAGGCATTAGCGCTAAAGATATTATTCTAGCAATCATCGGAAAAACTGGCAGCGCAGGCGCTACAGGTTATGTCGTTGAATATTGTGGTAGTGCCATTGAAGCATTAACCATGGAAGAGCGAATGACCGTTTGTAATATGAGTATTGAATTTGGCGCAAAAGCCGGTTTAATCGCGCCAGATCAAACCACCTTCGATTATTTAGAAGGTAAAGAATACGCGCCTAAAGGTGATGTATGGCAACAAGCCATTGCCGATTGGTCAACATTTAAAACTGACGATGGTGCTCAATTTGATACGGTTTTAACATTAAAAGCCGAAGAGATTAAAGCTCAAATTACTTGGGGAACAACTCCAGGGCAAGTCACTTCAGTTGACAGCGTAGTGCCTTCACCTGATGACTTTACCGATGCCGTAGAAAAAGACTCATGTAGTGCCGCTTTAGCCTATATGGGTTTAGAAGCAGGCACTAAAATTACCGACATTTCAATTAATAAAGTGTTCATTGGTTCTTGTACTAACTCACGTATCGAAGATTTACGTGCAGCAGCAAGCACCGTCAAGCGTTTTACCGCAAATGGCGAGAAAGTATCAAGTAACGTTGACGCTATTGTTGTACCAGGCTCGTATCGCGTTAAAGAGCAAGCAGAGGCTGAAGGGTTATCACAAATATTCATCGATGCCGGTTTTGAATGGCGTTTACCGGGCTGTTCAATGTGCTTAGGGATGAATGACGACGTATTATCGGAAGGTGATCGTTGCGCGTCTACCAGTAACCGAAACTTTGAAGGTCGCCAAGGTCGTGGTAGCCGTACTCACTTAGTGAGTCCTGAGCTTGCCGCTGCATCAGCTATCGCTGGTCACTTTGTTGATTTGAATGCTTAAGGAGCAATGATAATGGAAAAGTTTACAACACATACAGGTTTAGTGGTTCCTTTAGATGCATCGAACGTTGATACGGATCAGATCATCCCAAAACAGTTTTTACAAAAAACAGAGCGAGTTGGTTTCGGCAAACATTTATTTCATGATTGGCGTTATTTAGATGTGTCGGGGCATCAAGACAATCCTGAATTTATTTTAAATGCACCACAATACCAAGGCGCAAGTATCTTATTAACACGAGAAAATTTCGGTTGTGGTTCGAGCAGAGAACATGCTCCTTGGGCATTAGAAGAGTATGGCTTTAAGGTTATTATTGCTCCAAGCTTCGCTGATATATTTTATGGTAATTGTATCAATATTGGCTTATTACCAATTAAATTATCCGATGATGAAATTAATGAGCTATTTGCAGAAAGTGACAATAGTGAACTTAACCTAACCGTTGATTTAATTAACAATCAAATTTCAGGTTCAAGTAAAACCTATAATTTTTCATTAGATAAGTTTCATCAATATTGCTTAGAAGAAGGTGTTGATAGTGTCGGTTGGACACTGAAGAAATTAGAAAAAATTAAAGCGTTTGAAGACAAAATGCCCACTTGGCAATAAGTTATAACTAAGCTCTACGATTTTTCCAAACTTACTAAATTGCCTTGATAGTTTTTATCGAGGCAATTTTTTATCTCTATTGTAGGGGCTGTTGATCTTAAATATTTAAAACAAGTCAAAACTTATAACGCACTACTTCGAAATTACTTTTCAATTTTGTTCTATAATTTACATCATCCATTTCATTTTCAACTATCGATATAACATTTCATGGAAAATATACTTATCGTTAGATATATTCTTCAGATATTAAGGTAATCAACCCTGACAAGTTTTAAATAAATTATGGCTTAAACGCGGTTAATATACGGTTAAAAAACGGCTAAACTATGACTAAACTAGACAACGAATCTCTAGAGATTACTGAAACGATTACTATTGATCAGCTTGAAGCTGGCATGTACGTGAAGTCGTTTTCTGATAATGCTAACCTTAATATTAAGTCTGAAGGTTATATTTCATGTGAAGAAAGTATCACTCAGCTTCGCAATGCCAAAATAGTATCGCTTGTTATCGTCCCAGAAAAACAAAAACAAACAGTCAATTTAGATAACGTTTTTTCTGAAATTGAAATCATCAAAAACAGCAAAGAAACCCAGTTAAACAAAAAACCTGAAATACCTCTCGATAATGAACTCAAAAAAGCGAGTGATTTATATAAAAATGCTAAAAACTTACAAAGCAAAATACTTGAACAAATAAAACAAGAAAAATCTTTACCCGGAGATGACATTCAAACCACAACAGATGCTATGGTTGATTCTATTTTTAGAAATCAAGATGCATTAACTTGCATGTCTCGACTACAAACAAAAGATGTGCAATTAACTGAGCATTCATTAAATGTTGCTATTTTAATGTCAGTATTTGCTAAACATTTAAATATAGATAAACGCATTATTCAAGAACTTGCCTTAGGTGCTTTTTTACATGATATTGGCATTGTTCTAATTCCTAAAGAGATCCTTAATAAAAAGTCTGCACTTACCACAGAAGAAAACAAAATAATGCAAAGTCACGTAGCTTTAGGAATAAAGCTATTAGAAGATACGCCAAGTATTTCTTATATCGCGATACAAATGGTAAAGGAACATCATGAGCGTCTTGATGGTTCAGGTTACCCTAAGCAGTTAAAAGGTAAAGAAATCTCTAAATATGGTCGTATGATCGCAATAGTGAATGCCTATGATTCCATGACTTCTAATCGCCCATATAAAAATAGCATTCACCCCATTAACGCATTTAAAGCGTTAATAGCGGAATCTCCTGATGCTTATGATGAAGAGTTAGTTGAGAAGTTTATTCAATGTTTGGGGGTGTATCCAGTTGGCACTTTGGTGAAATTAAACAGTGGCAAACTAGGACTGATCAGTAAACTTAATAAGAAAAAGCCATTACGCCCTTATGTGCGCGTTTTTTACAATACCAGAATGAATCAAGCCATTCCTATTGAAGAAATCAATTTAAGTGAATCAAAATATAAAGATCAAATAGATCGCTGTATCAAACCAGAAGAATTTAATATTAATTTATTAGGATTCTTTAAAGCTGCCTTCATTGATTAACGCTTTAACTTATCACCAACTCGATAAAGCAGGCATAGTAAATTGCTCTTGTTGATAACTTAATAATACTTGTTGAGGGAATATTTTCGTTAATACGACGCCTTGAGCAATTTGCTCTCCTTCACGGCGATCTTGGCCATTTACTCGTACCCAACCTTCACCTTCAGTGGCGTATATATGCATCTCAAATTGCAACGTCGGTAATGAATCTTGAATATGGACAGGCATTTGATGCACAGCTCTGTATTGTTGTGAATTCTCAGTTATTTCTTCATCTGAATTATTAACTAATGTATCGTCAAAACCATTTCTGGTAGTAGCTTCATCAATATTAGTTTCACCTATTTCATTAGATACATTTTGATTTGGCTTAGTCTCATTTATCGCTTCTTTAAACCTAGTCAGTATATCGTCAGAAACCCCCTCCTCTGCAACAATATCAAAGCTTTCACTTTCTAATACATTGCTATCACCAGATAAATTAACTTTTTCAGGTTGATATCCTAAAACACGAGGCTTAGTTTCAGCAACATTCTTAGGTTGTTGTGGAAGAGCAATTTCTGGTGATTGAATATTCTTGGTAGCTTGCTGTGGCAGATTTTGTTCTAATTTATTGGTTTGAATCATGCCAGTTTGAACATTCGCAGCCTGATGAACACTTTCTTGATCCATTAATGGCTTTGATTTAACGTCTAAATTATTTAACGCATCTTTAGGTTCATTAGCTGCCTTTTGATCTTTTGATTCAACCAATTGTGATTCACTTTCACGAATACTCTCACCGGCAAACCAATAACCCAAATAGCCAGTGCCACAAACAAGTAATGAAATGGCAGCAATTTTGGCGGGAATTTGCCAAAAAGGCGTTCTAATTTCTACATCGCCCAGCGCTTCAACAGCCGCCTGTTGAATAATTTTTCGCCCGATAACCGTATCGTTTTTTCCATATGCAATAATCAATGCGCGATCACACAATAAGTTAATGACTCGAGGGATCCCCTTAGATATTTTATGTAACGCTGATATCGCCGCTTTATTAAATAAAGGTCGAGTACATTGAGCAACAGACAGACGATGCTGAATATATTGGTTAAGTTCGAGCTTGGTTAATGGTAATAAATGATATCTAGCGGTGATTCTTTGTGCTAATTGACGCAGATCTCGACGCTGTAAAAGTTGCTGTAATTCTGGTTGGCCGATTAAAATAACTTGTAATAATTTTTTGGTATTAGTCTCTAAATTCGTTAATAAACGTAGCTGTTCTAACACCTCTGGTTTTAAGTGTTGGGCTTCATCAATAATCAATAAGGTGTTTATATTTTCGTTATGATTTTTTAACAGCTTTGTTTGAATTTTATCGGTAAGGTATTTAAGCGTAGCACCGGTTTTTTTATAACGTATTTTTAAGTTATCACAAATACAAGCCAATAATTCTTCACACGATAATGTCGGATTTAATATAAATGATGCTTGAGTGTTCTCTGGAAGCTTTTCCATAACAGTGCGACTAATCGTCGTTTTTCCTGTTCCGACTTCTCCCGTAAGTAAAACAAATCCGCCATTTTTTTCGAAACTTGATCCACCTAAGCCATAACTTAAGTGTGCTAAAGCTTCACGATGACGGTCACTCATAAAAAGATAGGCGGGATCAGGGGCTATACTAAATGGCGCTTCACTTAAACCAAAATAAGCTGTGTACATAACTCTTCAATCAATATAAAAATAACTCAACGAAAGTACCTTGTCGTCTATCATAAGTCAAAAATCAAATGTTACTATGTTAAACTTTCCTGTAAATTTAGTTAATTGCAACAATGCACAGCAAACCATAAATGTTAACTGATATAGCCAAAAACAATGAATTCAATAAATAATGTCTAATTCAAATATATTATCATCACTTAATTGCTATCTTGTCGGTGGCGCAGTACGTGATCAACTACTCAATAACGAAATTTATGACCGTGATTGGGTTGTAGTAGGTAGTTCTGTTAAAGAAATGCTCTCTTTAGGTTTCATTCAAGTAGGGAAAGATTTCCCGGTATTCCTGCACCCTAAAACAAAGGAAGAATACGCCTTAGCTCGCACCGAACGCAAACAAGGCCAAGGTTACACAGGTTTTATTTGTAATGCTCAAGCGGACGTCACCTTAGAAGATGATTTATTACGTCGAGATTTAACTATTAACGCTATGGCGTTAAGTAATTCCGGTGAAATTATTGATCCTTACTCAGGACAGCAAGACTTAGATAACCGAATTTTACGCCATGTTTCTGATGCTTTTGTTGAAGACCCACTTAGAGTATTAAGAGTGGCACGGTTTGCAACACGATTTCATCAATATAATTTCACCGTTGCGCCTGAAACATTAGCACTTATGAAAAAAATAAGTGAAAGTGGTGAGTTATCAACCCTATCAGGTGAACGTATCTGGCAAGAAATGTCACGCAGCTTGGCTGAAGAACATCCTGATGTATTTTTTCAAACGTTACGTGACTGTGGGGCATTAAATAAGATTTGGCCAGAACTCGATGCTTTATGGGGAATACCTAATCCTGTAGAACATCACCCAGAAGTCTGCTCGGGTGTTCATACCATGATGGTTTTACAGCAAAGTGTAAAATTATCGTCCAGCATTAATATACGCTTCGCGGCTTTATGTCACGACTTAGGAAAAACATTATCTTCCAAAGATTCATTACCTCGACATATTGGCCATGAAAAATCAGGTTTACCTTTGATAGAGAAGATTTGTAAAAAATTAAAGGTGCCAAATAAAGCCAAATCATTAGCACTAAAAGTGTGCCAATTTCACCTGCATTGTCATAGAGCACTTGAATTGAAACCACAGAGTATTATGACATTGTTTAATCATTTAGATGTTTGGCGTAAACCTGAAGAATTTGAAGACTTTCTTTTAGTCTGTCAAGCCGATGCGACAGGTCGATTAGGTTTTGAATCTAACGACTATCCACAAGCACAATTTTTAAGAGAACTATACACTCAAGCAAATAAAGTAAAGTCTCTAGAATTTGTTGAACAAGGATTAACCGGCATAAAAATAAAAGAAGCAATGAATGAGAAAAAATTAAAGATTATTGCCGAGTTAAAAGCAACGTTAAATTTTTAGTTTAAGTACTTAACGGTAGTCTTATGCACTAAAGCTTGAATTTAATATATAAAATCCAATTCGCCATTCAAAAATCATTTCAGATAGAAAATAAAAAACCACGCTATTGCGTGGTTTTTAAGTCTTGTTATAAATTGACTACTTATTAAAAGCTATAAGTTGCTTTTACGTAGTAGT
>JAQWHO010000299.1 GCA_029249355.1 Thalassotalea sp. | reverse complement strand
GTCGCCACAATTTTTCCCATCAAAAAGGGGGAATGGAACTAAGTTTTACTTTCCCTTTATGGGGTAAACTAAGAGGTTATGCACAATACACCGCAGGTTATGGTGAAAGCTTAATTGATTATAACCATAGCCAACAACGATTTGGTTTAGGCATTGCGTTAACCAATCTTTTATAAACATTTTAAGCAAACAATATTGTAGAAGGTCTTATGTTAAAACCAGGTCGATATCAGCATTTCAAAGGTAATTATTATCAAGTTTTACATATTGCAAAGCACAGTGAAACAGAAGAAGCACACGTGGTTTATCAACCTGAATATGGTGAAAAAGATATTTGGATCAGACCCCTTGCCATGTTTGATGAATTAATAGAACGAGAAGGTAAAACTTTTAAGCGTTTTACCTTTATAAGTGATTAACAATTAATGGTTAATTTCAGCCAATAGAAAAATGATTATGATTCTGCCAAGGCACTTGTTTCTTTTGAATCTTAGAAACTTCTGCTGATGGTGGGCCATGAGTTAACCATTCGAGCATTTTATCGACATTTTTTTCTTCACCACAAAGAAGCACTTCAACGTCACCATCCGCTAGGTTGTGTGCATAACCACTTAAACTACACTCAATCGCCATTTGTTGACTTGACGCACGAAAATATACGCCCTGCACTTTTCCACTGATATGCGCTACATAACTAACATTCATCAATTCATCTCTCTTATTTTTATGATAAATAAATTCATCGGAAGATTGCGTCTTAGTAAAGCATTGACTAAACTCGGCGCAAATTAACCTTTGTATTATTAAGTATAGGCAAATGTCAGCAAGAATTTATTTAAAAGTTACTCGAGAGAAGTCTTTATTAAGAAAACACCCTTGGATTTTTTCAAAAGCTGTCAATAAAATCAAAGGGAACCCTATGCTTGGCGATACCGTCGACATCCTTGATAATAAGGGCCAGTGGCTTGCTAAAGGGGCTTATTCGCCTGAATCTCAAATCAGAATTCGTGTTTGGAGTTTTAACGAAAACGAAGAAATTGATCGTGAATTTTTTCGTAAGAAATTGTTAAATGCCCAAGAAAGACGAAATTGGTTTATCGAACAAGGTCAACTGACCGGTTATCGATTAATTGCTGGCGAGTCAGACGGACTTCCAGGTATTACTATTGATAAATACAATGATTTAATTGTTTGTCAGTTATTAAGTGCTGGTGCTGATTTTCATCGCTATACATTAGTTGATTGTCTTAAAGAGTTATACCCTACTTGCCATATTTATGAACGATCAGATGTTGACGTTCGGAAAAAAGAAGGTTTAGAGCCAGTTACAGGTTGGTTAACTGAGCCTCAAGAGTCAACCAAAACAGTAATACAAGAACATGGGATAAATATATATGTTGATGTTGCAACAGGTCATAAAACCGGCTTTTATTTAGATCAAAGAGACTCTCGTGTTGCTGCGGGACGCTATGCAAAAGATAAGACGGTACTTAACTGTTTTTCTTATACAGGTACATTTTCACTGCATTGTGCTGCCAATGGTGCAAAGGAAGTGATTAATGTTGATGTGTCTCAACCAGCGCTAGATACTGCCGCGCATAATATTCAGTTAAATAATCTTGAAGATAAAAATGTTTCTTTCATTAAAGAAGATGTCTTTAAACTGTTAAGACGTTTCCGAGCTGAAAAACGCACCTTTGATATGATTATTTTAGATCCGCCTAAATTTGTTGAATCAAAAGCTCAATTAACAGGAGCTTGTCGCGGTTATAAAGATATAAACATGTTAGCAATGCAGTTATTAAACCCAAAAGGTACGTTACTAACATTTTCATGCTCAGGTTTGATGGAAGCGAGTTTATTTCAAAAAATTGTTGCTGATGCCGCATTAGACGCAAAACGAAATGCGTACATTGTAGAGAGATTACACCAAGCAGGCGATCACCCGGTTTCGTCTAATTATCCGGAAGGTTATTATTTAAAAGGCTTAATTTGCCAAGTTGATTAATTAACATCGCGTTGAAAACAAAATAAAGCTTAAATAAGCTTTATTTTGTTTTTCATTAATCTATTTCAGCGATATTAATACCGATAAGATAAGTATCTGTGCTTTCTTCCGTGACTCGAACAACTTTACCTTGAACAGCTAGAGGTTGCACCGTACTACTTGATGAATCAACACTTACTCGAACATTGGTATTTAATTCGATAGGATGTGACATTTCTATTGCCATTCCTGTCGCACTTAAATCCCGACAGGTGGCAAATATTGTACTATTTGCTTCATCGTCGATAATTGTTACTGATACATCGCTATTTAACATCATACGATAAAAGTCACGTTTATCATCATAATTGACCATCACTACTCCATTGGCTTACCGCTTTGAACTTGTTTCTTTTATACGCATTGAAATAAAGCATGTCAAATATCGAGACGACAAACTTAATCTGAATCAATTTATGGGTTAAATAAATTCTTTCAAATGATTAGTAAGACGCTTAACAGAAATTGGATAAGGTGTTTTTAAGTTTTGGGCAAATAGCGACACTTTTAATTCTTCAATCATCCATTTAACCTCGTTAACTTCGGATAATAAAGCAAGGTCTTGTTTTACTTTCGCTTTTACTTGCGAAAAATTCTTTTCTACTTTTTCAACTTCAATCATCTTTAAGCGGTCTTGATTGGGGTCAATCGGTAATTTTTCCATTCTGCGTTGAATCGCTTTTAAATAACGTTCGATATCAGAAATACGGTTATAACCGGCTTGAGTAATAAAACCTTTAAATACTAGCGCCTGTAAATGTTGTTTAATATCACCATGAGATTGAATAACATTTAACGGCACATTTCCTTTTAACTTTTTATTTATTTCATGTGAAAGCTGTAATACCTGTTCAACCTTAATCGCCAAATTAAGCACAGTATCAGCAATTTCTGAACGCACATGATCCATACAAGCTTTAAAGCTTTTTTCATCACGAGGAATGCTAGTCTGCTCTTTCACTAAAAATTGGCATGACGCTAAAATACAATCATTTAATAAATCACTAATTGAACCAAAAGGATTAAAATATAAGCCTAATTTTGCTTTATTCGGCAATTTTTGCTGTAAGTATTTAATCGGCGAAGGAATATTTAATAATATTAATCTTGCAACACCCGTTAACATGGCTTGCTCTGCTAAAATCTCATGTTCGAATAATTCTATCGCCACATTTTGTTTATGATCAACAACTGCAGGAAATGCTTTAATCGTTAAGTTAGCGACTTTTTTTTGATAGTTACTAGGTAAATTAGCAAAATCCCAAGTCGTAATTTCAGCTCGTTCGATGCCTTTATCAGCAACTTTTTGGATAGACGCTTTCACTTTTCCTTGTAGCTTGTCTTGTAAATTAGCAAGGTCTCTACCTTGTTCTA
>JAQWHO010000298.1 GCA_029249355.1 Thalassotalea sp. | reverse complement strand
GAGCATTATGAAACAGCTCGTGGTGTTCAATCAACATTACAACGTTACAAAGAACTTAAAGATATCATCGCCATCTTAGGTATGGATGAGTTATCTGAAGAAGATAAATTAACAGTATCTCGTGCACGTAAGATACAACGTTTCTTATCTCAACCGTTCTTCGTTGCTGAAGTATTCACAGGTTCTCCTGGTAAGTACGTATCTCTTAAAGACACAATTTCTGGCTTTAAAGGTATTCTTGCTGGTGAATATGATGATTTACCTGAGCAAGCTTTCTACATGGTTGGTTCTATTGAAGAAGCAGCTGAGAAAGCTAAAAACATGTAATGAAGGCTGGCGACTAACAACTCAATGAGTAAGCAGTCGCCAATTAGGAGGTCACATGGCAATACTTTCTGTAAATCTGAATGTGGTAAGTGCTGAAGAAAGCTTATTTTCTGGTGCTATTGAATCATTACAGATCACAGGTAGCGAAGGTGAATTAGGTATTATGCCTGGTCACGCACCTTTGCTGACCTCACTAAAACCTGGTATGGCAAGAATCGTTAAGAAAGGTGGTATTGAAGAAGTTATCTATCTTTCTGGCGGCATGCTTGAAGTTCAACCTAATCATATAACAGTACTAGCAGATATTGCAGTTCGTAGTGATGATTTAGACGAACAAGTTGCAGAAGAAGCTAAACAACGTGCCGAAGAGCGTTTAAATGCTCATAGCGATGATGTTGATTATGCAGAAGCTGCTTCTGAATTAGCAAGAGCAGTAGCTCAACTACGTGTAATTCAAGCAACAAGTAAATAATAAAACCATACTAAATCTTTTCTGAAGTTTTAGTGATTTAAAAAACGACTTTTTACTCAGGTAAAAGTCGTTTTTTTGTTTTAAAATTATAAAATAATTTTCATGTCTTAATTCCATCATATAACAGTCAAATGATAGTAACTTTTTTGTAACCCAAGCTTAATAGTTGTTGTTTATTTTGGTTCAGTTTTCTTAAAAAATTAACTGAACTCGGAGAAATAATTGATGATTAAGCAGGGACTATCACTGGTAATGGCCAGTTTAATATCGTCTGGCGCTTTAGCCCAAACGGTACCTACTACACAAACTTCTAATGCCTGGTATAAGCAAGGCCAAGAAAAAATTAATGAAAAATTACTGCAAAAACGATCAATAAAAGCAAAGAATGTCATTTTGTTTATTGGTGATGGTATGGGGGTTTCAACGTTAACGGCAGCAAGAATATTAGCAGGACAACTAAACGGTAAAATGGGCGAAGAAGGTTATTTAAGTTTTGAAGAGTTTCCTTATTCTGCGTTAGTGAAAACTTATAATGTTGATGCTCAAACGCCGGACTCTGCGGGCACTATGACAGCAATGATGTCTGGATTAAAAAGTGATGCTGGTGTTTTAGGCGTTAATGAAGACGTAGTTCGTGGCAGTTGTTCATCTACAAAAGGAAATGAAGTAGTGACAGCCGTTGAGTTAGCTGAAATAAAAGGAATTTCAACAGGAATTATATCTACAGCCAGAATTACTCATGCAACGCCAGCAGCAGCTTATGCAAAATCAGCAGATCGTAACTGGGAAGATATTTCAGATATGAAAATTGCAGATAATCCTGAACGTGAAAATTGTGAAGATATCGCCTCACAACTTATCAATTTTGAAACCAACTTAGAAAAACGATTTTTAGGGGTTGATGTTGATGGTATTGAAGTGGTGATGGGTGGTGGTCGTCGTCACTTTTTACCAAAAGATGAAGCGTTTAATAGTACTGATGCAATAAGCGCGGTTGAAGGAGATCGTACGGATAGTCGCAACCTAGTAACAGAATGGCAAGAAAAATATCCTCAAGGCAGTTACGTAATGGATAAAGCGGGTTTTGAAGTTATAGATGCTGATACTACACCGCAACTATTTGGCTTATTCAATGAATCTCACATGCAATATGAAGCAGACCGTAGTAACGATATTGCGGGTGAGCCAAGCTTAGCTGAAATGACAGTTAAAGCGATAGACGTGCTTGATAATAACGAAAAAGGCTTCTTTCTAACGATTGAATCAGGTCGTATCGATCATGCTCATCATGCAGGAAACGCAAGCAATGCCTTAACCGATACAATTGAATTAGCGAAAGCAGTAAAGGCAGCGGTAGACGCAACGAATGAAGAAGAAACCTTAATAATAGTAACGGCTGACCATAGCCATGTATTTACTATTGCGGGCTATCCAAAACGTGGTAATCCAATTTTAGGCAAAGTCGTTGGGGTTGGCGCAGATGAACCATCTCTAGCAAAAGATGGTATGCCATATACCACCGTTGGTTATGCGAATGGTTTAGGGTATCGAGACTTAGGTAATGAGACGAATGCTGACGCAACTTATAGTGAAGGCGCAATGGCTGGCCGTATTGATTTAACTTCAGTTGATACAACCGTGACTGGTTTTCATCAAGAATCAACGGTTCCATTAGGTTCAGAAACGCATGCAGGTGAAGATATTTCTGTCCATGCTATGGGACCAAGTGCACATCTTATTCAAGGCACAATAGAGCAAAGTGTCATTTTCCATTTAATTAATCGTGCACTAGGTCTAGTTGACTAACGTCATCAGTAGAAATTAAGGATATAAAATTATGAATAAATTTATTATTTCAGCAATCACAGCTTCATTAACATTAGCATTAAGTGCCTGTGGTGATGGTGATAACGGAAAAGATGGCGTAAACGGCGCGAATGGTAGTAACGGTGTAAACGGATTGACGAGTTTAGTAAAACAAACAGAATTACCTGTTGGTGATGATAATTGTTTAAATAGTGGCGTTAGAATTGATTCAGGCATTGATGCTAACAGCGATGGCGTTTTAGAAGAAAGTGAATTTAGTGAAAGCCAGTTTGTCTGTGCACCAACCATCAATGAAGTTGGTTCAGCAGATATAGCAACGAATAGTTATAATTCGTGGTTTGTTTCTGGCGCTGCAGAAATAGCAACAGCGGAAGCTGTTTGGCAAGATGTCAGTGAGCAGGCTAATGCGGTTTCATCGGCTACTAAGGTTGCTTACGCCAATACACAAGTAGAAATTGAAAGCCTAAGAGGGACGGCAAAGAACGTTATTCTTTTTGTCGGGGATGGTATGGGTGTTTCAACAGTAACAGCGGCACGCATTTTAGACGGTCAAAGCAAAGGCCTAATGGGTGAAGAGAATCAATTAAGCTTTGATAAATTTCCATTTTCGGGGTTTTCAAAAACCTATAATGTTGACGCTCAAACGCCAGATTCAGCCGGTACGATGACCGCTATGATGTCAGGGATAAAAACGGATGTCGGCGTTATTGGTGTTGATGAAGGTATAGCACGAGGAGATTGCTCAACAGTTTCTGGTAAAGAAATGGTGACTGCATTGGAACTCGCTGAAATTGCGGGTAAATCTACCGGTATTATTTCAACAGCTCGAATTACTCATGCTACCCCCGCTGCTACATATGCTAAATCAGCAGATCGTAACTGGGAGGATATTTCTGATATGCCGCAATCTGCTATTAATGGTGGTTGTGAAGATATTGCATCACAATTAATCAATTTTGAAGCAAATTTAGAAGCACGGTACACAGGTATTAATGTTGACGGTATTGAAGTGGTGATGGGTGGTGGTCGACGTCACTTTTTACCAAAAGATGCAGCCTTCAATAGTGCAGATGCGGTGAGCTCTGTAGAGGGTGATCGTACCGATAATCGGAACTTAGTGACCGAATGGCAAGGAAAGTACCCACAAGGTTCATACATTATGGACAAAACAGGCTTTGATAGTATTGATACGAATACGACTACCCAACTGTTTGGTTTGTTTAATGAGTCACATATGCAATATGAAGCAGACCGTAGTAATGATATTGCCGGTGAGCCTAGCTTGGCTGAAATGACCGCTAAAGCGATTGATATACTTGATAATAATGAGAAAGGGTTCTTTTTATCTGTAGAGTCAGGTCGTATTGACCATGCTCATCATGCAGGTAATGCATTTAATGCCTTAAATGATGCTATTGAGCTATCAAAAGCGGTTCAAGCGGCAGTTGATGCAACAAATGATGAAGATACTTTAATTATAGTAACCGCCGATCATAGTCATGTATTCACTATTGCTGGCTACCCTAAACGTGGTAACCCTATTTTAGGCAAGGTTGTTGGTATTGGTTCAGAAGAACCTTCGTTAGCAAGTGATGGCATGCCATATACGACATTAGGCTATACCAATGGTTTAGGTTACCGAGACTTAGGTGATGAAACAAATGCTGACGCTTCGTATATGGCAGCAGCAGTAACAGGTCGTGTAGATTTAACAAACGTTGAAACGCAAACGCCAGGATTTCATCAAGAAGCCTTAGTTCCTTTATCCTCTGAAACGCATGCTGGTGAAGATGTTGCTATTTATGCTATGGGTCCTGGAGCACAACTAGTGACAGGAACAAACGAGCAAAGCTTAATATTTCATATCATGGACTTTGCAGCAGATCTAAGTAACGAAAATTCGATGAATTAATATTGTAAGATCAATATATAGGGGAACATTGTTTCCCCTATTTTTATGGGAAAAAACAATGAAAATTTTTGCAATACTTGTTTGTTTTATTGGTAGTCAGTTAATTAGTTTTAATAGTTATTCAATTGAACAATGTTCACAACCAAATGATTTATTAGGCACTGTTTACTCAATAGAAACGGTAAACTTGGATAATGACAATGAAAAACTGGAAGGCAACTTTGAACTATGGCGTAAAAATGGTGATGTTTTACATATTAATAAATCAAAAAATATCACTAATCAATGGCATACCATAAACAACAATTATATTCGTCAAGTAAACTACTTCGATGATTATCAAAAAGGTATAGAGTTTGAACCTGTCACTATATCAAAAGCTAATTGGCAACAGAAATATCAATTAGTCTCTGAAGATCAACTATCTAAAATGACGTTGATATCAACTCAAGGTGAAAGTTGTGATCGTATTGAACATTATAAATTCGAAAGCAAAGAGCAAACGATAGAACTTTGGTGGCAGCCAGAGTTGCAACTTGCACAAAAAATTATAACTAACGAAAAAGAAACTTTAACCATTTGGCAGTTAAATAAAACGATATATTCAAAATATAAAATAGAAAATGTGTTTAATAAAATAGAACATTATCAAATGACTGATTACGCAGATATTGGTGATAATGAATCAGATCCATTTTTAAGAAAAATGATACGTTTAGGCTTTATTGATCATGCTGGCAGTGGTTTTTACGATGCGCAAGGTAATCAATTAGCTAATGATAATCACCATTAACGGCTAATTTTGCATTTAGGCTAGCCGCAAGGTAAATAACAAGGTTACAATAATTAATATCTATTAAAAAAAAACACGGAACTTTTATGTCACTTTCAGTTGTAATTCTTGCCGCGGGTAAAGGTACTCGTATGCATTCATCTTTACCAAAAGTGTTGCACCCTATTGCTGAAAAACCAATGGTGAGTCATGTTATTGATGCCGCTCGTAATTTAAATGCTGAAAATATTTACCTTGTTTATGGTTTTGGTGGTGAAGTTTTAAAGGCAACGATTAATGAACAAAGTTCTGGTGATGACATAACCTTTGTTGAACAAAAAGAACAACTCGGTACCGGTCATGCTGTCGGTGTTACTTCTTCTTTTCTTAAAGATGATGAAGATGTTTTAGTATTATATGGTGATGTGCCATTAACCAAAGTATCAACACTTGAAAACTTACTTGCTGTTAAACCTGAAAACGGTATGGGGTTGTTAACAGTAAACCTTGCAAACCCATCAGGATATGGTCGAATTATTCGAGAAGAAAATGAAGTTGTAGGTATTATTGAGCAAAAAGATGCCACTAATGAGCAGCTATTAATTAATGAATGTAATACCGGAATATTAATGGCAAACGGTGGTGACTTAAAGCGTTGGTTAAGTCAATTATCAAACGAAAATGCTCAAGGTGAATATTATTTAACGGATATTATCGCCGCCTGTCATAGCGAAGGTAAAACAATCTCTACTGCTCATCCAGAAACAGAAATAGAAGTTGAAGGGGCAAATAACCGTGTTCAACTTGCAGCTTTAGAACGTGCCTATCAATTAAGAAAAGCCGAAGCATTAATGATTGCTGGCGCTAGCTTGAGAGATCCAAACAGAATTGATATCCGTGGAAAAATGATGATTGGCCAAGAAGTACAAATTGATGTTAACTGTATTTTTGAAGGCGAAGTCGTTTTAGCACATGGTGTAAAAATAGGCGCAAACTGCATTTTAAAAGATTGCTCTATTGGTGAAAATACCGAAATAAAACCTAATACTATGATTGATGGAGCGGTTATTGGTGACAACTGTTCGGCAGGTCCATTTGCGAGAATTCGTCCTGATAGTGTGATGAATGAAAATTCTCACATTGGTAACTTTGTTGAAATGAAAAAAACAACATTGGGAAGTGGTAGTAAATCTGGCCATTTAACGTATTTAGGTAATACCACCGTTGGAAATAACGTCAATATAGGCGCAGGTACTATTACCTGTAACTATGACGGGGTGAATAAGTCATACACAACAATTGATGACGGTGCTTTTATTGGTTCGAATAGCTCTCTAGTCGCACCTGTATTTATCGGTGCTGGAGCTACAATTGGTGCCGGATCAGTTATAGCGAAAGATGTTGAAGTAGATGAATTAGCGGTTGCACGAGGTAAGCAACGCAATATTTCTGGCTGGAAAAAACCGACTAAAAAATAACAAACCCCATTTATTTAGGGTATTAAGACTAATTAATACCCTAACCTTTTTTCCTACATACGATTTCATACCATCAAATAATAAATACTGATTGTTTTTTGTCATTACATTTGCTTAAATAGCTAAGTTTTAAAACGAAACTTAATTAAGTAAATCGAAACTTATGACCAAAAGAAATACCAAACAACGTCGCCATATTATTATTACCGAACTTAATGATCTAGGCGAAGTAAGCGTTGATCAACTTTCCAAGAAATTTGATACTTCGGAAGTAACCATCAGAAAAGACTTAGCAGCCCTTGAAAACAGTGGTTTGTTGCTTCGTCGGTATGGCGGTGCAGTTTCATTACCGAGAGAATTAATCGAACCTAAGTGTGAAAAACTTTCAAAACGAAAGATTAGCATTGCTGAAAAAGCGGCAACTCTCATTCGTGATCATAATAGAATCATTTTAGATAGCGGCAGCACTACATCGGCTTTAGTTAAAGAACTAGGTAAAAAAAATGGCTTAGTGGTGATGACCAATTCGCTGTCAATTGCTTCTGATATACATGCGCTTGAAAATGAACCCACGTTGTTGATGACCGGTGGAACTTGGGATCCGCTTTCAGAATCTTTCCAAGGAAAAATTGCGGAAAGCGTATTGCGTTCTTATGATTTCGATCAGTTATTTATTGGTGCTGATGGTATTGATATTGAACGCGGTACCACGACATTTAATGAGCTGTTAGGTTTAAGTCAAGTCATGGCTGAAGTATCCCGTGAAGTTATTGTGATGATAGAATCAGAAAAAATAAACCGCAAAATACCGAATTTAGAAATTCCTTGGCAACAAGTACATACCCTCATTACTGATGATGATTTATCGGTAGATGTAAGAAATAAACTTATAAAACAAGGCATAAATTTAATTTGTGCAAAGTAACTATTTAAAAGGATAAAGATATGTGTGGGATCGTCGGTGCAGTAGCACAACGTGATGTGGCAGATATTTTGGTTGAAGGGCTTAAACGCCTTGAGTACCGAGGCTACGACTCTGCTGGTGTAGCAATTATTGATAACGATAAACAATTAAAACGTTCTCGTCGTTTAGGTAAAGTTCAAGAACTTGCTGATGCGTTAATAGCTCAACCTTTAAGTGGCGGAACGGGTATTGCGCATACACGTTGGGCAACACATGGTTCGCCAAGTGAAATGAATGCTCATCCACATGTTTCAGATGAAAATATTGCCGTGGTTCATAACGGTATTATTGAAAACCATAAAGAACTAAGAGAAAAGCTTCAAGCATTAGGGTATGTTTTTGTTTCGGAAACAGACACAGAAGTTATCGCTCATTTAGTTCATCATGAATTAAAAACGGCAGACTCATTAGTGAGTGCCGTGCAAAAAACAGCGGTTCAACTTGATGGGGCTTATGGCACTGTAGTGATGGATAGCAATGATAAAGACCGTATTGTTGTCGCTCGATCTGGCAGTCCATTAGTGATTGGTTATGGTGTTGGTGAAAATTTTATCGCCTCAGATATGATGGCGTTGTTACCGGTTACTCGTAAATTTTCTTTCTTAGAAGAAGGCGATGTGGCTGAAATTACTCGTTTTGAAGTCAATATTTTTGATATTGATGGTAATCCTGTAGAACGTGAAGCAAAAGAACGTGAAGTTGCGCAAGACAGTGGTGATAAAGGTGAATACCGTCACTACATGTTAAAAGAAACATATGAGCAACCAACAGCAATTCGTAATACGCTTGAAGGGCGTTTAATTGGTAATAAACTTGATGAAAACACCTTTGGTAATGGCGCTGATGCAATTTTTAAAGAAATTGAACATGTGCAAATTATTGCCTGTGGTACCAGTTATCACTCAGGAATGGTGGCTCGTTATTGGTTGGAATCTTTAGCGGGTGTTTCTTGTAATATTGAAATCGCTAGTGAATTTAGATATAGAAAATCGCACGTACCTAAAAATGCGATGATTGTAACCATTTCACAATCGGGTGAAACAGCCGATACATTAGCGGCTTTGCGCTTAGCAAAAGAACTAGGGTATAAAGCAAGTTTAACTATTTGTAACGTTACAGGTTCATCATTAGTCCGTGAATCAGACTTAGCATTCATGACCAAAGCGGGCGCTGAAATAGGCGTAGCTTCAACCAAAGCATTTACCACGCAACTTGTTGGTTTGTTGATGATGACATTAGCCATTGGCCAACATAATGGCATGAGCGAAGCATTACAAAACGATATTGCACAATCGCTACTAACTTTGCCAAATAAACTTGATGAAGTGCTTGCCTTAGCTAGTTCAATTGAAGATTTAGCCGAAGATTTTGCGGATAAGCATCACGCGTTATTTTTAGGCCGCGGTGATCAATATCCTATCGCAATGGAAGGCGCACTGAAGCTAAAAGAAATATCTTACATTCATGCTGAAGCGTATGCTGCCGGTGAACTAAAACATGGTCCATTAGCGCTTATTGATGCTGAAATGCCAGTGATTGTTGTTGCTCCACAAAATGATCTAATTGAAAAATTAAAATCAAACGTAGAAGAAGTACGTGCTCGTGGTGGTTTAATGTATGTATTTGCTGATGCAGATGCAAAGTTTGAAAGCGATGACACCATGAAGGTAATCAACGTACCGCATTGTGATGATTTAATAGCGCCAATTGTTTACACATTACCATTACAATTATTATCGTATTACGTGGCAATCATTAAAGGGACTGATGTAGATCAGCCTCGCAATTTGGCTAAAAGTGTTACAGTCGAATAATGGTAAAGTTAAGCTAGTGTTGCTCTTGTCGGTAGACAATAAAGATTAAGTGGTAAGTGTCGAAGTGTTTATCTCAAGTTTAAATATTTTATTACTCCATCACCGAGTCATTCTCTAGTTTAATTAAATAGAGCCTCATTAATGAGGCTCTATTGTTTTGTATTCAGTAAACTTCTATTTTCTTGCGACTAAATGAACAGTACTCGTTGAGCGTTCTAAAAAAGCGCCTTCACAATAAGCAAAGTAATACAGCCATAATCGTTTGAACGTTTCATCATAACCATGTGATGTTAACTTAGACCATGAGTCTAAGAAATTTTTACGCCAGTCATCAAGTGTTCTTGCATAGTCTAATCCTATGTCATCCAAGTTCTCTACTACGAGTTCGCTATGCTTGGTAATATGCTCAGTTAATACACTTACTGAAGGCAAAAAGCCGCCAGGGAATATATAACGTTGGATAAAATCAACATTATTTTTATAATAATCAAATCGTTGATCTGCAATGGTGATGGCTTGAATAAGCAATTTTCCGCCTGGCTTTAATCGGTCGTTACACTGTTTAAAAAAGCTTGGTAAAAATTCATAACCAACCGCTTCAATCATTTCTATTGATACCACTTTATCGAAGGTACCAGTAAGTTCACGATAATCTTTTTTCAGTAAAGTAACTTGTTCAGAAAGGCCCAACGTTTTAATGCGCTCATGTGCATAGTCGTATTGAGCATCTGATATAGTGGTCGTTGTAACTTTACAACCATACTTCTGAGCGGCATAAATGGCTAAACCACCCCAACCAGTTCCAATTTCTAATAAGTGATCATTACTGTTAAGAGATAAACGCTGACAAATAGTTTCTAATTTATGAAGTTGGGCTTCATTTAATGTTGAGTCTTGATTTGGGTAAATAGCTGAAGAGTACATCATTTCAGGATCAAGAAATCGAGTGTAGAGTTCGTTGCCTAAATCGTAATGAGCGAGAATATTTTTTTTGGAGCCTGACCGAGTGTTTTTATTTTGCCAATGGCTTATGGCATTTTTAATTTTATTTGACCACGTTTTCTTGGCTTCTAATTTGTCGATTTGTTGTTGAGCTTTGGCAAAAATACGAATGACATGAGTTAGATTTGGGCTACTCCATTTACCGTCAATATATGCTTCAGCAACACCAATACTGCCGCCTTTAACAAAATCCCGGTATACACTTACATCATGAATATGTATTTTACCTTTAATACATGAATCATCCGCTTGGCTTGGAAATAATTTACTAGTCGTACCCTCAATAACTTCAAGTTGGCCGTAGTTTATTTTCGAAAAAACAGACAGAACGATTGAACGGCAACGCTTATCAAACCAATTTGCCTCTTTCAATACTCTCAGGCCTTTTATCTCTTCCATCTATTGCTCCTAATTATTCTTTTCATCTTTATATTTGTTTAATTTGCTTTTTGATACCCTAAAAAAGGGATACGTTTTATAAAAAGCCTCAACGCCTGCCAATAAATGTTAAGCACTATTTTTACGGTCATAATCGGCAGTTGGCACCAAACTTTACTTAAATTTGTTTTCGTTAATGGTTGTTTGTTCATCACTAAGCTGGCATCAAATACTTTTTCAGTAATGTTTCCTTGGTAATCAATACGCTTGTTTTCAATATTAATCACGAGCTTATTATTCTCATTACATGGAGGTTTAACATGCCAAAAATACGACATATCTAAATCCATAAAAGGCGAAACTTGAAATGCCTTCTTATTCACCATTTCTTCTTTTGTTGATAAATCTACTAAATAGTAATGACGTTCGTTCCAAGGTGTATTACTCACCTCAGCGAGCATTTGGGTACATTTTCCAGAACTGTCATAGCAAAAATAAAAATTTGCTGGGCTGAAATAAATACCAAAGCATCTCACTTGTACCAACATAACAATTTTATCAATATCTTGATGGCCATTAAGTAATTGCACTTTGTCAGTAATACGTTGTCGTAACGAATGTGGTTCACCGAGTAAGTAATCTTTTTCGAAAAAACGCAAGGGGTTGAACCAAGAAAATCCTAACAACCCTAAACTTTTCGGCTTGTTTTCGGTATCTGATACATCAATAGCAAGCATGTATAAGTTGTATCTAAAGCTATGTTTTTTAGGTGAAAATCGTCTGTGCGAGATGTTACCTAAATATAAATTGCTTTGGCTAAATAGATCACTCATCATTAACTATTTATATATGCATCTAGAAAACAATCGAACCGCTTAGCAACTTCTACAGCACTTTTTACGCCATCTTCATGGAAGCCATTGTGCCAATATGCGCCGGCAAAATGGGTGCGGTTTAACCCACAAATAGATGTTCGTTTCTTTTGGGCTTTTATCGATTGGCTTGAAAAAACCGGATGATGATAAATGTACTCTCCTAAAATTTTGCTCGGGTCTATGTCTTCTTTTTGGTTGAGTGTTACGCAAAAAGTCTCTGTACTTTTGATGTCCTGTAATATATTCATGTTGTAGGTAACACTTGCCGCTTTATTGCGATCATCACTTAATTGGTAATTCCAACTTGCCCAAGCATTTTTTCGTTTGGGTAATAATTTTTTATCAGTATGAAGCACAACTGAATTTTCACTATAAGGCATGGCAGATAACACAGCTTGCTCTTCAGTGGTTGGATCATTTAGTAAAGCAAGCGCTTGATCGGAATGACACGCGATAACAACATCATCGAATGTCTCACTAGGAGCGTTGTTGAAGTGTAAGTGAACTTTGTTATCTGAACGTGTTATGCCACTAATGTCTGCATTTAACTTAATATTTTCTTTAAATGGGGCACATAAAGGCGTTAAATAACTGCGCGAACCTTTAGGGATAACATACCATTGCGGCCTATCAGCAATGTTTAGTAAACCATGGTTATGAAAAAACTGGACAAAAAAACGGAATTCAAAATTTTCCATTTGAGCTAAAGTGCTCGACCAAATAGCCGCACCCATAGGTAAGATATAATGCTCTGAAAAAAAGTCGCTAAAGTTATTATCTTTAAGAAACTCCCCTAAAGAATACCCATTTTGATAATTTCCTTGATGATAAATAGCTTTACATAACTTGTTAAAACGTAATATTTCTTTCACTAATACCCAAAATTTAGGGTTGAAAATATTGCGTCTTTGCGCAAACAACGTATTTAAATTGTGACCATTATATTCCAAGCCTGTTTTACAATTATGAACAGAAAAACTCATCTCAGTTGCTTGTTTGCCTATACCAATTTCAGCTAACAAGGCTAAATAATTTGGATAAGTTTTATCGTTAAATACAATAAAACCGGTATCAATAGCATAGCTTCGACCATTTTTTTCTATGTCTACTGTAGCGGTGTGACCTCCTACTTTACTATTTTTTTCAAAAACAGTAACTTGATGCTTTTTTGATAGCAGATAAGCAGCAGTTAAGCCTGAAATTCCTGAGCCAATTATTGCGATATTCTTCATGCGTGTTTCTTCCCTGTTATAAGCATTTGCCAAAGTGATGACGGTAAAAAAGAAAGCGCTTTTAAAATGAAGGTAAAACGCTTAGGAAAATGTAAATAAGATTTACGCTTGTTTACACCTTTAATAATACGAGACGCTGCTTCATTACTAGTGATTAAAAATGGCATGTCAAAAGTGTTTTTATTCGTTAAAGGTGTTTTTACAAATCCTGGGTGAACAAGTGTTACATCAATATTATGATCTAATAAATCTAATCTTAAGCTATCAGCTAGATAGTCCATGCCTGCTTTAGAGGCGCCATAGGCTTCACTTCTGGGGAAAGGTAAAATAGTTGCGCTTGAACTGATAAAAACGACTTGCCCACCTTGTTTTACTTTGGGTAATAAAAATTGTAATAAGTAACCTAATGACGTTAAGTTGGTAGAGATGACACTTGCGAATAAGTCACCATCAAATTGCTTCGCGTTATCAATATATCGGCAGTCACCAGCATTTAAAATTAATACGTCAATGGCTTCTACATGTTGTGTTGATTGTGAAATTTCGGCTGGATTATTAACATCAAATAAACAAGTGTTGTGAACATTGTTAAGTGCTGATAATTTTTCTTTATTGCGTCCGCAAGCAGTTACCTTATCGCCCTTAGCAATATATTGATGAACTAATGAATGACCGATACCTGACGTTGAGCCCGTTATAAAAATATGTTTTGACGACATTAGTTAGCCGCCTTGGTTTTTATCCACTTAGTGAGCATGCCAAAAATGGGCAGTTGCTCGTATAGCATCTCGCCTAAATCAAGGTAATCTCTGTGATAAATCACTTTATCGTTATGGCCTTTAATATGAGAATTACCATAAACAGTGACGTCTTTACCTTTGTTTAATTTCGAGTGTTGATAGGTCATTTTCCAATAAATTGCGGCTTCATTATCTTCAGCAATAATATGTTCAATTTCAAAGTCACATGAGGCCAAGTTTTGATAAAGGTTTTCAAAGTACTTGAACAGTTCATCTAAACCTTCGACCTTATGCATTGGATCAATAAAGGTAACATCAGCATGATAAATATTAGCTAATAGATCTAAATTATTTGTTGAAAGCGTTTGATAAACGCTGACAAAGTTACTTAGCCATAAAGGTCTATTAACTGATGAACTGTTTAACATTTGATTTTGCATTTTTACTACCATATTTATGCTGTAGCTTTCGCTACAGCTATATATAAATTGAGAAAGTAAAGCTTAAAACATAAATATATCAGTAAGTTATTATTTATAAAACGCTAATGCTTGAAGTCTAGCTGTTTTATGCTCAACAATTGGCGGCCAATAAAGGGCTAATTGTTGATTTTCAATGTACTGATGTGGAAAGTGTACATGTTTTGCTGGAATACTTTCTAGCTCTGGTAAGTATTTACGAATAAAACTGCCATCAGGATCAAATCGTTCACTTTGTCTTATTGGATTGAATACGCGAAAATATGGTTGAGCATCACAGCCGGTACTTGCAGCCCATTGCCAACCACCATTATTAGACGCTAAATCACCATCAATTAAGTGCTGCATAAAATACTTCTCGCCTAAGCGCCAATCAATAAGCAAATGCTTAGTTAAGAAACTTGCAACAACCATTCTAAGGCGGTTGTGCATCCAACCTGTTTGATTTAGTTGGCGCATTGCCGCATCAACGAGAGGATAGCCCGTTTTCCCTTCACACCACGCATTAAAGGTTATTGGGTTATTACTCCATGAAAGCGATTGATACTTTTGATTAAAGCATTGATGTTTACATAATCGTTGCTCATGAAACATCAGATGACGATAAAATTCTCGCCAGATAATTTCATTGAGCCAAGAAAACTCTTTACTGTCAGTTGCTAGCAAAAGATCAGGAAAACGATGTAGCAATGAAAATAATACAAACCTAGGACTAATAACACCTGCGGCTAAATAGGGAGAAATACCTGATGTACCTTTAATAGAGGGGATATCTCGATAGTCAGCATATTCAGTGATTTTATCTTTGAAAAATGAGATTAGCGCTGTAGATTCATATTCTTTTGCAAGTGGCCATGCCGCAGACGTGTTCGAATTCTCTATCTGTTGAACATTATTTACATTGCATGGTGATGCGTCAGTCGTATTAACTTTACCTAAATAATCGAAGCCATGAGCGGCTATATATTTTATCCATGCTTTTTTAAATGGCGTAAAAACTTTGAACATAGCTCCTGATTGATTTAATACCTTCCCTTTAGGGATAATCACATCAGCTTCAAAAAGTGTTAATGGAATACCTTGCGCTAAGCAGTTTGAATCACGTTGTTGTTCATTAAATTCTAATTCACTGTTTGCGATCACTTCTTTAATTTTATTGGTGTCACAATAATTTTTTAAAAAAGTTACTTGAGCAGTAAAATCAGGTACTAAAACGAGTTCAAGGTCTATATTTAATTCAGCCAGCTCTGAAACTAATGCGTTGGCATGACGCTTGATAAAATCGATTTTTATTTCAGACCAATCATGTTCAATCCATTGTTTTTCTGAAACAAAAAAAAACGCCTTACGGGTGATTTCTGAGTTTGGACGAGTCAGAAAATAATGTAAGGCGGGGTTATCGTGCGTTCTTAGATCGTTACGAAACCAAAGTATCAAAGGACTTCCTTTTAACTAATAAATGATTAAAAACTAGTAGGCATACCTAAGCCTTAATTCATCAGGATATGGTGATAAATAGGCTTGTTTAGCTAAATAATCTTTTGGATATCGCAATAAGTAGTGCTTAATCAATGTGAGTGGTGCAAATAACGGGATAAGACCATTTCGGTAAGCATCAATCTGCTCGCACAACTCTTGTCGTTCATTACTTTTTAAATGCTTAGAAAAATATCCTTGAATATGTGCCAGGGTATTTGCATGCTTTTTGCGCGTAGCTTTAATCTTTAGTGCAGTCATTAAACCTAAAATATATTCACTCGCCATTTCTTCTAAAGGCATATCTGCTCTTGCTAGTAATCGACCTAATTTTTTATAGGCAATTAAATCGTGACTCATAACGGTATATTTATATTGGCTATGAAAAGTGGTTAACTTATGTTTTGTTAACCCAGAAGCTTCTAAATTTTGCCAGTGTTTGTATGCATACACTCTTGCAACAAAGTTCTCTCGAAGGATCGCGTCATTTAATCGGCCATTTTCTTCACAAGGCAATAATGGGTTCGCGTCCATTATCTCTTTGGCGAAAACACCTACACCATTAGATTTTAATGAGTTACCTTCAGGACTATATTGCTTAACACGCTCCATACCACAACTTGGGCTTTTTGCACAAAACACATAACCACTTAAGTTTTTTGTCATAGAGGCGACTTTTTTACCGTAAGCGCTGAGTGCATCAGTTACATCACCTGAACCATCGGGTCTTGATAAACTAATAATATCATCACGTTTTATTTGGCGAATTGTAGGTCTCGGAATAGGTAATCCAATGGCAACCTCAGGACAAAAAGACTTAAATGTCACATGTTGACCAAATTCTTTAATACAAAAGGTAGAGGGTTTGTTACTCGCATCAAAACGTACTTTTTCTCCAACTAAACAAGCACTAATACCAATGTGTAAGTCTTTTTTATCAACGGTATGTATCATATATGTACCTCTTAGTATTTATATTAATAAATAAATGAACCGATTGGATTCAATAATTTATTGATGCCTTGGGTAAAGTGCAATGCGTCGTTAGCAACGGTGTAACAAAGGCATCCTTCCTTAGAAACTGGATGATGTTGATGTGAACCATCAAGCATAATAAAGTCACCTTTTACATATTCGCCACTTTCATCATGAAAAGAGCCATCTAACAATAAAGTTAATTCAAAACCTTTATGTGTATGCTCTGGTACACCACCACCCGCTTCTATTTGTAATAAACTTGTGTGTATTTCATTTTCATCAAGTTGTAAGCGTGCTCGTGATAATTTACCAATATTAGAGATTTTGCTCATTGGCATGTTGTTTAATGCTTTAGGCAATTTATATGTTTTATCATTGAAAACAATTGACTTATCTAACGCTGGTTCTGGAATATCAATATCATTTGATTGAGAAATGAGTTCAGCCATTGCTTCAAAATCAATGTCATCGCTATCACTATCACTCATTATAGTAGAAGTATCATCTACTATAAATTTATCTAGAAAAGCTTCTTCAAAACTAACTTCTGCTGCATGTTCTGTTAATTGCACAATTTTTTGTTGGCATTGAGAGCACATTTCGGCATGCATAGCGATACCTGCGGACAATGATGCGGGTAAATCGCCATCTACAAATGCTTGTATAAGCTCAATTTTAGGGTGATGTTTAATCATTATCTTCTCCTAACTGCACTTTGAGTTTTGCTAAAGCTAAACGCAAACGAGATTTTATCGTACCAAGTGGTAATTTTAGGTGTTCGGCAAGTTGTTCTTGTGACATTTCCATAAAGTAGAAACCCTTTACAACTTCTTGCTGCGCTTCAGGTAACTTTTCAATAACAGTTAGTAATTGTTTATTTTCAAGATGGTCATCAAATGATTCATCATCACTGACCATGCTTTCGGCAATAGGCCAAATATCATCACTAAGGTTATCTTCTTTATTACCTTTAATTTTACGAAGCATATCAAAGGTTACATTACGCATTACCGTGTAAACCCATGTTGTTGCCGCTCCCTTGTCTTTATCGAACAAGTGAGACTTACGCCAAACATTGCTCATAGTTTCTTGAACTACTTCGCTTGCTTGTGCTTCATTTGGAAATTTTCCACGTGCTATACCATGAATTTTAGGACCAAAGAACTTAAACAACTGCGTAAACGCTTTTTTGTCTCGTGAATTTGCAACGGCGTTTAGCCACTCACAAAGCTGAGGATGATTAATATTATCTGACATATGACTAGGTTTATCATTTGTCACTTTGCTTAGCAAGCTTGTTTGCATCGCTTTATCACCGAGTACTTTATTAAAAACTTATTAAGCTATACGGCTTGATATTAAAATAAGATCACTTTTATTTAATCTTTTTGTTATTTAATAAATAAGCTAATTTTTGAGGATAATAGATTGAACAAATTTCTCGGCATCTTGATAGGTATGATCGAGTATAAAGGTACTCTTTACAGCTAAATTTACAGGAAGAAGTTCAAGCCACCTTGCGACTACCCAGTTCTTATTATCTGTAGGCTTATCATGATAAAGAGCATTCAGTATTTCATCACTGTCAAACACGGCTTCTAATGATGCAGATAAAGCATTAAATTTTGTTGTCTTTGTTTTTTGAGACCAGTGCAATATTTCTGTTACACAGCCAAACTGTAATTTATCAACGCTGCTATTGATAGATAATATTTTAACGAGTGATTTACACTTAACATCAATTTCTAATACACCATCTTCACCGCTATCAAAATTGATTATATCAACCCAGCTTCCCCATTTTATATCGGTAACTTCAGATTTTTCCGATTGTAATAAGATAATAAACCCTTGCTCCGTCGAAGCAATTTTCACTAATTTTAAATAACGCGGCTCAAAAATTCGCAAACGTGTTATGCCATTAGGTAACAAAAATACCGGTAATGGGAAGATAGGCAATGTTGGATTTACATTATTCATATTGGTGTCATTTCTTTAGCTATGTATTTATATACGTTGAAAAGCAAATATATGATCAATTATCGATAAAAAAAAAGCCCCTGAAGGCAGGGGCAAAAACTATGCAATACAAGGGTGTTGTATGCATTGTGAAGAGGGAGTTTAATTAAATTGATATAACAGCTTAATCTAGGATCACTGTGTCAATCACATGGATAACACCGTTGGTAGTATAAATATCTGAAATAATGACTTTTGCACCGCCAATCATTAGCATACCTGTTTCAGCATCAATCATTACTTCAATAGTCTCGCCTGATGCAGTGGTAAGCATTTTACCGTTAGCGGCATATGCATCTAAAGAGCTTAATGTTGCACCACTAACAACATGCGTTAGTAATACATTAGTTAAAGCATCTGTATCGGCTAATAATGCAGATAACGCATCAGCATCAACAGCTGCAAAAGCGGCATTAGTTGGAGCAAACACAGTAAACATTGCATCTTCATTTGATAAGGTTGTTACTAAATCAGCTGCAGTAAGTGCTGTAACTAAGGTAGAGAAGTTATCAGGGTCTGATAATGCAACTTCCACAATATTTTGAGTAGGTGTTTCCATCATTGCTGGCGGTAGAATTACATTATCAATGACATGAATCACACCATTATCAGCCATAACGTCAGCAGTGCTTACCAGTGCCCCATTAACAAATAACATTGAATCTACAAATGATAGTGAAACCATGTCCCCGTTTGCAACTTCAACCATATTTTCTGAAGATTGAGCAACTGAAATTGCACCATCAGACATCACTTTTCCAGGTAACACATGATAAAGTAAAATATTAGCTAGTTGCTCAGCTGTTAAGCTATCTAATGTACCTTCTGGTAATTTAGCAAATGCAGCATCAGAAGGAGCAAACACTGTGTAATCGTTGTCTAGGTTAGCTAAAGTTGTGTCTAATCCTGTTGATTGCAATGCAGCTACTAGTGTAGTGAAACTACCATTATCAACGGCAACATCAACCAAGCTCATTGATGGTGCTGGCACTTCAACCTCACCAACTACCACAGCATCAATTACATGAATAACACCATTTGTAGTGTAAATATCTTTCAGTACGATATTAGCGCCACCGAAGGTCAACATGTCTGTTGTAGAATTGATGGTTAATGCTATTGTAGCCATCGAAGCTGTTTCTACCATAGCTCCGTTTAATGAGTATGCAGTAACAGAATCTACAGCGCTGCCAGCAATTACATGTTGTAGTAAAATGTTAGAAAGCACGTCAGGATTTGCCAAAAGGGTGTTAATAGTCTCTTCACCTATAAGTGCGAATGCGGCATCTGTCGGTGCAAAAACAGTAAACATTGTACTTTCATCAGCAAGAACAACATCTAAATCGGTTGCTTGAAGGGCAGCAACAAGTGTAGTAAAACTTCCATTGGCAACAGCAGTTTCAACAATATTTTGAGTTGGCTCTACCATTTCTGCCGGTGGTAAAAGTACGGCATCAATAACGTGAATAATACCATTATCTGTTTGAATATCTGCTGTTATAACGGTAGCAGTATTCACTAATAAATTACTACCTTCTAGCGACAAACCTATAGAATCCCCATTGACCATCTCAACAATTGTACCAGCCAAGCTAATTGCTGTTGCAGCATCAACTTCACTACCAATTACATGGTAAGTAAGAATGTCTGACAATGTATCTGTGTCGGCAAGTAACGCATCGATTGTGTCTTGCCCTAATAAAGCAAAAGCATCATCTGTTGGGGCAAATACGGTAAATTTACTATTTGTATCGGCTAGTGTAGTATCTAAGCCTGTTGCTTGTAGTGCCGCAACTAATGTAGTGAAGTTGCCGTCACTAACGGCAGCGTCAACAATGGTGGTTACAACTACTTCTTCAACCACCTCTTCTTCAACAACAGCAACAGTATCGTTGTCATCATCATTACAACCTTGCAAAAACATCATACTTAAAATGGTTACGCTTACAATTTTAGAATATTTCATTTTAGTTCTCTCGATTTAAAGTTACGAAGAAATTTACGGCGAAAAAACAAACATGGATCACAAAAATACAACAGAAAAAAATATATTTTTTTTGCTGATCTTTACTGAAAAAGTTTACGTATAGATAAGGTTAACAATAGTTAATAGTCTTGTTATTTAGCGTCAAAGTAGGTGAATAAAATGAATATACTTATTACAGGTGGAACAGGTCTAATTGGTGGAGCTTTGATTAAAGCTTTAAATGGCGAAAACGTTCAGATTACTGTTTTAACAAGAGATGTTAGGAAAGCTTCTACGTCCTTAAATAATAATATAAAGCTGATTAATTCATTGTCTATTGAAGATATTGAGAATCAAGATACTATTATTAATTTAGCGGGTGAACCGATTGCGGATAAACGTTGGTCAAACCGTCAAAAAGAAAAAATCTGTAAGAGTCGTTGGGATATTACTAAACAATTAACTGCGTTTATACAGCAAGCAAAAAATCCACCTAGTTTGTTCATTTCTGGTAGTGCGATTGGTATTTATGGTCGACAAGATACTAAAAAGATTGATGAAGAATATCGAAAATTTTATCCTGAATTTACTAACCATGTTTGTAATACATGGGAACATTTTGCGTTATTAGCTAAATCATCAAAAACTCGAGTTGCAATTTTGAGAACAGGCATTGTTTTAGATAAAAAAGGTGGTGCTTTATCAAAAATGCTACCCCCTTTTCAACTGGGTGTTGGTGGAAAAATAAGCCATGGTGAACAAGTGATGTCTTGGATACATATTGAAGATGTTATTGCCGCTATTTTATTTATTCAAAATACACCTGAATTAAGTGGCGCTATTAATATAACCGCAGAAAATCCTGTTTCTAATAAAGATTTCACTGCGGCATTAGCCAAAACAATAAACCGACCTAGCTTTATTACAACACCAGCTTTTATATTAAAGATATTGTTTGGTGAAATGGCTGACTTATTACTTTTTGGTCAACATGTTATTCCGAGCAAGTTACTAAAAAACGGTTTTAAATTTAAATACACTACCATTGAATCAGCATTTATAAATCTACTGAAATAATGTTTTTTAAATGCTTATTGGCATTGTTTAACAGGCAGCTCTTTATCAAAAAATAAAGTAATGTTTGCTACTTCAACGCCAAATTTTGTCATGGATGTTTTATTCATTACTCTGAATTCGTCAAGCTGATACATCCAATCATCCATTGATACTTGATAGGTGTCACCTTCAAGCGCAAGGTTTAGCGTGTAATTAAATTGGAAAGCGAATCCGTTGTGTTTACCAATTGCTACTCCTTCTACGTCCTCAGCAGTACCTTTGTATGTGCCATCTAATTGCTTGGTTAGTTGCCAGTTTCGATAGGAAATTTCGCCATCATTAAAATAGAATGTTTCTGCTAAAACTCCTTTGTTTCCTTGCCAATCTCCTTTTATTTCAACACAGAACCGTCTATTCACTTTATTGGTATGATCTTGAACGATTCCCCAAGCAACAACATCACCATTAAAGTAGTTTTTAATATCAAAGGAGGGATGACTTTCTTGATAATCTTCTAGGCTAGTTGAACAACTCGATAAAAAAAGAATTGTCGCAAAAAGGAATGAATATTTGTATAAATGCATCATGATTTTTTCTCTCCTAGTAATTGCTTTCTTAGTAATTTTTGACTGGTTTTAGGTGAAAGCCATATTGATAAAAATAGTGGTCCGAATGATTCGTGGTTAACATTACCAATATAAGTGTCGTTGAAATAAAACAAAGATTTTTCATCTTTAATGAACAGTGTTAGAGAGTCCCCTGCTGATATATTTGGCCAAATTTCAGTTAATATCGGTAAAAATTGCTGATACTCATGTTCTGAAATATTTAGGTGTTGCCATTGCTCAACTGTACGTTCTATTAAGTCGTCACGTGTAATATCTTTCAAATAATCAATTTTAAAAACAATTGTTTGTTGTGCGCTTCCTTTAATATACTTTCCTGATTCGGTATATAAAGTGCTGTTATAAATATCCCAAAAAAACACTGAAAATAAAGCACTACCTACTTTTGTAAATTCAGACTCAATTGCTTCTACTGTTAGGTTTTCAGTTACCTTAGAGGGGATTTGAATTTCATTAGCTTTTGAGGTGATTGAGGAGCATAAAATTATTAATAAAAATAAGCGCATCATTATTTTTTTTCCTCAAGATAAAAAGCGTTTTTAAGTAAATAAATGACAATAAATAAGCAACCCCAAAGTGGTGCTAATATAAAGTATGTAGTAATGGCTTTATATCCTAATTCTACTTTTGACAATGAAGCACCAGCTAAATAGCTAAATGGAGGAAAAATGAATCCGACAATAAACTGAAGTTTTTTATTCGTCGTTAAAAAATTTAAACTATGTGCAATAGTTCCTGAAAAAGCCGACCATAAAACTATTAACCATATAGGTAGCATGTAGGACTCACTAAATATGAACACGCCTAAGGCGACTAATACTGAATCTAAACACACGCCAATAATAGTCACTGATATTATCAATTTAAGTTCAGCAATACGTTGTTTAGACTTATATATATGAACTAACAGCCATAATAATACGAAAGGGATTGCAGTATTTCCAATCAGTACTAGTCCTAACCAAGAAAAATTAAAAGCGAGTAAATTTAATAACATAATAAATCTATATTGAGTTTTATAGGGTATACGGTGAAAGTGCGTATTTAGTTTAAAAAGGGGTAAAACTTTATTAAACATTGCCCTATTTATTAAAATGCTTATATGTCATTAATATTAGATCTTATGAAATTTAACAATGACATCATAAAATATATAAATGATGATGTGTAAACGAATAAAAGCACTCAAACGTCGCTAAAATTAGTTATTTATTCTTAATTAATGGATATTCTTTCATTTTTCTCTACGAAAACTCTACAAGGTTAAGGTATAATTTCGTTAATCACTATTCAATAAACGCTGTAATAAAAGGTATTAATCGTTATGTTTTCCCAGTTAAAACAATTGCCCGCTGATCCTATCCTAGGTTTGTCAGTAAAATTTAAAGCCGATAGCAACTCTAAAAAAATAGATTTAGGTGCTGGTATTTATAAAGATGCAGTAGGAAATACTCCTGTTTTAGATTGTGTGAAAATTGCTGAACAATTTCGTGTTGATAATGAAGCAAGTAAGGCGTATTTAGGCTCTACAGGCTCACCATTATTTAATACTAAAATGACGGAACTTATTTTAGGCGATCATAGCGTTATTCGTGAAAACCGCATTCGTACGGTTTCTACCCCTGGTGGCACTGGTGCGTTACGAATCGCTGGCGAGTTTATTAAAAAATGTACGCCAGGTGCGACTATTTGGGTGAGTAATCCTACTTGGGCAAACCATAAAGGTGTATTTGAAGCGGCAGGCTTAATTGTTAAAACCTATCCATATTACGATTATGAAAATAATTGTTTAGACTTTGACGGCATGATAAATGCGCTTAAAAATATTCCAAAAGAAGACGCTGTGTTATTGCATGCCTGTTGTCATAACCCAAGTGGAATGGACTTAAACCAAGAGCAATGGCAACAGGTTGCAGAAGTAACAAAGCATGTTGGTTTCATGCCGGTTGTTGATATGGCGTATCAAGGTTTCGGTACTGATTTAGACAGTGACGCTTACGGCTTACGTTTATTAGCTGACACCGTTGAACAAATGATCATATGTAGTTCATGTTCGAAAAACTTTGGTTTATATCGTGAACGTATTGGTGCTTGCTCTATTATTGGTCGTAGTGAGATTGCTGCAGATATTATCAATTCTGTTTTACTTTCAGTGGTTCGTGTTGCTTACTCAATGCCGCCAGCACATGGTGCAGCAATTGTTGAAACAATTTTAAGCTCGCAAGAATTAACGACACAATGGCATGGCGAATTAAAAGAAATGCGTGATCGCATTAACAATATGCGTCAGCTATTAGTGGATAAATTAAAAGAAAATGGTGTTGAACGTGACTTCAGTTTTATCACTGCTCAAAATGGTATGTTCTCATTTTTAGGTATTGATGCAGCGCAGGTTCAACGTTTACAAGATGAGTATAGCATCTATATTGTCGGCTCAAGCCGTATTAGCCTTGCGGGTATTTCTACTGACAATGTTGATTACTTAACGCAATCAATTGCCAAAGTTTTGTAGGCTTAAAGTGTTATAACTTTATTACTAATAATAAAAAGCCCTGACTTTATTTAAAAGTCAGGGCTTTTTTGTTGATAATTTTTAGTTTTATTAAGCGCTAAAGAGCGCTAAATAATTCTGTCTTTGGTAACAATTATGCCATCAGTATCTGCATAAAGGTAATCACCTTGATTAAATTCAACGCCACCAAAGGTTAATTGAATCGCTCTTTCTCCTGAGGTAACAGGTATCGATTTTCTTGGGCAAGTGCCTAAAGCGTATAAAGCGACTGGAATATCGGTAATTTGAAAGGTATCTCTTACATAACCATTAATCACAATGCCGGCGTAATTATTTTTATGGGCAAATTTCATTAAATTTTCACCAACAACTGCAAAGTATTCTTGGTCTACATCAGCGACTACCACTTTGCCTGTGCCGTCTTCATCTCTAAGCAAAGCAACAAGATCACTGTTATTTTTATCGAGTTTGATGGTAATAATTTCGCCATGACAGTTATCTGCACCGCCATAATTTTGATAGCCAGCGGCTAAAACTTGTACTTTGTCACTATATTCATCACAAAGATCTGCAGTGAAAATTGTCATATATCTTTCCTGTTCTTACATATAAGGCAGTATTCTATCATTAAAGCAGTGTTTTATTAGATTATTTGATACTATATATTCACTATTATTGAATAAATATACTTGTATATACATTGGGCAATACACAATATGAAAGTTGTAACAGGCGTTGTGGGAAATGATATCCATGTTGTCGCCAACCGATTGATTGATCTTTCCTTACAGGCTAGGGGTTTTGAAGTATTTAACCTCGGGGTAAATACCTATTTAGAAGAGTTTTTCGATGCTGTGATAGAAACCGGTGCCGAGGTTTTGTTGATCTCTTCATTAAATGGCGAAGCTGAAGGCTGGGGCCGAGAAGTACAACTACTTAAAGCTAAATATAAAAAACTAGATGACGTTATTATGATGATCGGTGGCAATTTAGTGGTTGGAACAGGCAATGCTGATGACATAATTCCACGCTATAAAGGTTACGGCTTCGATATTGTTTGTCATCAAGTTGATTTAAATACTGGCTTAGATTCATTAGAAGAAATGATCAAAGAGAGAGAATTAGAAGTGAGAAAAAGCTAATGAGTTTATTGCAAGAAGAAAGAGAAATAATTCTTAATAATGAATACGTTGACAGCTTTGATTTTGCTGAAGTGGCAGAATTTGTTACCAACGCCAGTAAAGATCTCTTTATTTCACATCATTTTAAAAATAAAGCTAAGAACAAAATGCTTGTTCAGCCGCGTGGTGGCTTTCCAACATACAAAAAACAATATGCGCTTTATGAGTTTTTTGTTGATGCCAATGTAGATGTATTGCCACTGACCATTGACTCGAATACAAGATTAAACGATTACGCGACGTCGAAAAAAATGCTGCGTTTGAGTGAAGAAAACGATGTCGATATGTTAAATGGTTATCCGCTTGTTAATCATGGTTATCGTACAACGCGTAAAATGATAACTCACTTTAACAAACCGGTAAGTTTACGACATGGTACGCCTGACGCACGTTTGTTAATTGAAACGGCTATAGCTTCCGGTATTTTTGAAATTGAAGGTGGTCCCATTACTTATCTTTTGCCTTATTCAAAAAACTTTCCGTTAGATAAAGCGTTTTTATATTGGAAATATGTTGAACGTGTCTGTGCTAATTACTCAAAATTAAATGAACCGATTAATCGGGAATCATTTGGGCCATTAACGGCAACTTTAGTACCGCCTTCAATTACTATTGTTATTCAATTATTAGAAATGTTGTTGTCGCTTGAAGAAGGCGTAAAGTCGTTTTCAGTATCTTTCGCGCAACAAGGTTCGATGAATCAAGATATTGTTACTGGTGCAGTACTAAAAAAACTCGCCAAGTTTTACGCCGCAGAAATTAATTGTTCCGATGCCGCCATCAATTTGGTGTATCACCAGTGGATGGGCGCATTTCCGATGAATAAGGACTATGCCGAGCAATTAATCAGTATTTCTACGGTGATTGCTTCTATGGTCGGCGCTGACAAAATTATTACTAAAACACGCGAAGAAGCTTCTGGTATTCCAACCAAAGAAGCCAACGCTAAAACGGTTGCTAATACTCAGTATTCTTTAGGTATTTTAAATGGTTTGCCTAATGTGGTTGATGAGGAAGAAGAAGAAATTCTTACCTTAGAGGTGAAAGCCATTATGG